>JAUVYQ010000035.1 GCA_030603035.1 Phycisphaerae bacterium
TGATGCAAAGTGTGTAGTTACAAAGGATTATGAAGAAAAATGCGGATAAGGGCTATGAAAAAACAAAGCCAAAACAAACCCAATTTTAAAATAGACAAAATGAACTTAAACTTCTATTTAACAAAGGATTATGAAAATAAACACAATTGGACACTTGGTGAAAACAAACCCAATCAAAGCCAATTTCAAACTCGAAGCGAAGCGGAGATCCCTACGGGTGAGCTTCTCGGAATCCTCAAACCGGGGACCAATCTCAAAACCCTACCCCAAAGGCCTGCCCTGCCTGTCCTGAGCTTGTCGAAAGGAGCCACGCCGAAGGGGAGTAGGAAGAATAAAAAAGTGGCCGGATGAAACACAATTACTGTATAATAGCTGTTAGTGTTTGCCGGGTGGTTTCGTTTCTTTGTACGGAAATAAGGGTAGAGAGATGTCTGAACAGCAACAAAATACGGCTCGGAAGATTGGACCGGGTGGTTTTACACTAATTGAGCTGCTTGTTGTGATATCCATCATATCAATGCTGATGTCCATTATGCTTCCGGGGTTAAGCAGGGCCAGGGAGCTTGGCAAGCGTGTAGTCTGTCTTAACAATCTCAGGCAGTTGACGCTGGCGTGGTATTTTTATGCCAACGATAATGACGACAGACTCTGTTCGCCCGATACGTACTGGAATGATACTCCTGGGAGCAGCTACTGGGTTGCCGACGGGCCGGCTCTGTCGTCCAACAATATAGGCGGTACCGAAATAGCCATTGAGCGTGGAATCCTGTGGCCTTATACGGAGCAGACCACGGACCTGTATAAGTGCAAGAGTGACGCCAGCGGTTTTTTGCGGAGCTATTCTATATCCAACACTATGGGCGGGTATGCTCACGGTCGGATAAGGCCCTTTCACAGCCAAGATATTTCAGGATCCTCCAGAAAGATAGTTTTTATTGACGCAGACAGCAGAACAAGATGGATAGAAAGCAGTTTCCGTCCTATAAACGTAAGCTCAACAACGCCAAGGTGGCGGATTGAAAATAGCCACAATATAACAGCAAGGCACAGTGACGGCTGCAACATGTCTTTTGCAGACCATCACTGCAAGTACTGGAAATGGAAAGACCCACGGACGGTCGAACTGGCGAATTGGGAAATAGACCCGGCGGCTGCATCAGGCAATAACCGTGATTTAGAACGTATGGTTGAAGTGCTCAAGGGACGTTAGTTTTAGAATTATTTTTGTGTAGAGCGAATACATCTCGTCGCAGGATTTTGGGAGGACATTGAGATGTCTTTTAAGCTTCCTGACTGGCTTCGTTATGAAATTCGAGAGCAATGGGAACGCCTAACTGCAAAACTACAGGCTGCAAGGAGATGGATTAACCAGCAAAACTCCAAGATAATCATTGGAATAACCGCCGCTTCCGTGCTTATGCTCCTGGCGATTGTTATATGGCTGTTGACCCCTGAAAAGCCCCTGGAACAAATTGAACAGAGTGATAAGGCGTGGTTCTATGACCTGAATACCGGCAAGCTTTTCGTCGGAAAAGACGACCAGAACCCGCCTATCGAGGCACCTTCAGGGCCATTACGTATCGAGTTCGCTGTGGGGCCATTACAAGAAGGAGGACCGGCAGGCGTCAAGGCCTATGTATTCAGTTATGCCGATGAGCCAAACGAATCCGAGCGCTTTATCGGCTTTTTGGAAACCAGTGTGCCCAAGGCAATAATGGAAAGACTCGAGTCTATCAGGCCAAAAGCCGATGGTACCGAGCAATGGGGGTACGGAAAACTTGTTCGCAGGGTTAAGGACAAACACTGGGTTCCGGGCGATAGCAACGAAGGACGCTCTATTTTGAAAGAGGCGTACCTGCCAAATGAAACCGGAGAGAGTGCCCGTTATTGCCCACCCGAATAAAAATCATTTACTGTCCAACAGTCTAAATTGCTCAGCCATTTCGGCCAGAATAAGCTGTTTTGCGTTTTTTAGAGGCCCGGGTAGATAGGCGCCTGCAGCCGTTGTATGGCCTCCTCCGCCGAACTTGGCGGCAATTTTGCGAACATCGATGGCGCCTCTGCTTCGCAAAGAGCATCTAATCCGGCCATCCTTCAATTCTACAAACAAAGCCGCTGCCTCAACCGTGCTTATCCGCCGACATTCGTCAATTAGATTTTCGGTATCCCTGTGTGCAGCGCCGGCTTGTTCGAAATCCCGCTGGAGCAGATGCTGTGCTGCATATCGGCCGTCAAGATGCAGTTCGAGTGTGTTGAACATTGCCGTCATCAGCTTGAACCGCTGATGCGAGAAATTCTGGTACAAATCGTGATAGATTTCCGTTGGATTTGCCCCGGCGTCAATCAGCTCAGCACAGCTTCTGAAAACTGCGCCGTCTGTATTGCTGAACTGGAACCAGCCGGTATCCGTAGCTACTGCGACAAAAAGTGCCTGAGCAATTTTTTCAGTTACAGGCCAGTTGGCATATTTCAGGAAATCAAAAATAATCAGACCCGTGGCCGCAGCGATTGTATCAATCAGCTCAACGTCTCCAAGGCCGTCGGCGGTTACGTGGTGGTCAATTACCAGAACCGGCTTATCGTTCTGTTTCAGGTATTGGTCAAACTGCGGCAGTTGGCTGTAACTGTTGGTATCGATAATCATAATCAAATCCGGCTTAGCGAATTGCCCTTGTTTTAACTGCTCGAAGCTGACGCCTTCGCCGAGGATTGGGAGTTTTTCGGCAAAGAGAAATTCATACCATTCCGGCACCGGAGATAACAATATAGTTTTTACCTTTTTGCCGAGGGCGGTCAGCACATCATACATTGCCGCAATCGAGCCGCAGGCATCACCGTCCGGCCGGGTATGAGTCGTAATCAAAATAGTCTTTGACTTGTCGATTAACTCAACTGCTCTCTGACATTCACTGCTATTTACCATCAGATCTCCTCAAATCATTAACATGATAGACAGAGCCCCAAGCGTCAGCGCGGGGTTCCTACCCCTCACTTACGTTCGGGGCTCCGTGCCGTTCTGACGAACCAAATTCCATCATTCTACCCTGCTCATTTTTAACATAACCTATCGCGGAAACAAGTGCCTGCTTTGTCCAAAGATATTTTGTGCTGCCGTGCTGTGTCCAGTATCTCTCCATTGCCGACTCATTTCCCATACACTTCTTAATCGATCTTGTTCCGTAAGCTTTGAAATCTGTCATCATCTTCTCCGGCCTTGCCGCTCCGGTGACGACAATGTGGACGTGATTTTCCCTGACATGGACCGCATGCGCAACCCACCCACGATTTTTGCATACCTGCAAAATTACACTCAAAATCACTTTTCTTTGTCTTTGACTCAACAAAAAAAGGGGATGTTTAAGGGCAGATCGGGCCTTGCTGTTCCTTGCTAAATCCCGACTTACAAACTCACTTCCATAACGATTATGCCTTTTATCTACACTACCTCTTTTGTCACCATGCATCCAAGTCCCATAAGTCGTAAAAGTAATAAGATAAGCAATAGGATATCCCATTTCATTTTTCATAACTCTAACTTGCCTTTCTCTGTGTCCTCTGTGGCTAAAATTTCTTTTACCTTTTCGCAGTCTTTTGCGATTTGGGCGGAAAGCTGTGATTCCGTCTCGAACTTCTGCTGGTCGCGTATGCGTTTGATAAAGTCCATAGCGAGCCATTTGTCGTGCAAATCGCCGACATCGTCAGTCAGTATGTGGGCTTCTATCGCCAGAGGATTGTCGCTGCCAAGAGTCTCCGACCTGCCGATACTCAAAGCGGCAGGCAGTTTGTCATACGTTTTACAGACGTCCTCGGTGGTATCGGCGATTTGTACAAAGCCGGCATAGACCCCTTCGGCGGGGATAAGCTGCTGAACGGGTTCCATATTTGCTGTTGGAAAGCCTAATTGTTCTCCTTTGCCGCAGCCGGATATGATTTGTCCAATGAGCCGATATGGTCTGCTTAGTGCAATGGCGGCATCGGCTGCCCTGCCGCTTTCGAGCATATCGCGAATCACTGTACTTGAGACTTTAACGGTTTGGCCGGTTGAGAGTTTAACCTCTTTGGCTTCAATGACAAAAACCAGAAAGCCCTTCTCGGCCCCTAATTCCTGGAGCGTACGGACACCACCGCCCCGGCCACATCCGAAGTTAAAGCTTTCGCCCTCAATCACCACGCCGGGCTGAACATTCTTAACGATGAACTGCTCCACAAAATCCGGCGGCGAAAGACTTAGAAGCTCAGGAGTGCTTTCCACAACGAAAAGGCAATCGACCCCGAATTCAGCAAGAAGATGTTTTTTTAATGCCAATGACGTTAGAATGCCGGGCTTTTCTTGCGGACGTAAGACGGCGAGCGGATGCGGCTCGAAAGTCATCACCACCAGTTCCGCCCGCCTTTTCGCTGCGGTTTGTCTGGCAGCGACCAAAATCTCCTGATGGCCGAGATGAACGCCGTCGAAATTTCCGATAGTCAGCACGCAACCCTTCTCTATTTTCTCAAGGCCAGATATTGTTTCTATAATCCTCATTCTGCTTTTTATCTTAAGTTATGGCAAACTCTGCCGTTATTCTGCCGGCAGCCCGAAGCAATAATTTACCCACTTGAGCTAAAATCTGCAATGGCTTTTGCATACCTTGAAAGGAAAACTTTTGCAAGATGCACGACCTTATGTATAATTGCGCACGCGAATCCAGGAAGCTGTATGGCCCTGGCTCGGTAATAAATCTTTAGAAGTGGAGCTGACAATGCCATCAGGAAAGAAGATTAAAAATATAGCGGTAGAGCTGAAAAACCATGCACCGTTTACGTTATTCGGCGCCTTTACAGGCATCGTTTTGATGGTGCTGTTTAAGAATATCGAGCACCAGACGAGCGAAGGGCTGTTCTACGTATTTCACCCCGCTCATGTACTATTAAGTGCGATGGTAACGGCTTCAATGTTCAAGCTGTACGCCAGAAAAACCAATTTCTTTGTAGTTTTGCTCATCGGTTATATCGGCTCGATTGGCATCGCCACTGTTAGTGATTCACTGATTCCATACGCAGGCGAAGTTTTGCTCGGCCTGGACGCTCACTCTCATATAGGCTTCATTGAGGGCTGGTACGTAGTCAATCCTGCTGCGATATTAGGGGTTTTGATTGCCTGGTTTTGGCCGAAAACAAAATTTCCACATTCCGGCCACGTGTTACTCAGCACTTGGGCTTCGTCACTCCATATCCTTATGGCAATGGTTGGCCAGCTCTCAGTATGGAAAATCGTGGGCAGTTTCGGATTTTTGTTTTTGGCCGTCTGGCTGCCCTGCTGCGTTAGTGATATCGTTTTTCCGCTCCTGTTCGTCAGAGGCAAGCATGTACCACACTCGCACCACTGACCAAAGTTTATATCAAAAACCTGAATCAACCGATGGACAAGCACTCGCCGGCAGGATAAAATATCAGCAATGAAACCGTACCCATTAAAATTCAGGCCGATTTACAAGCAGCGAATATGGGGTGGCCAGAAGCTGCGAGAGTTTTTCAATAAGGATATACCGCCCGGCGAAAAAATCGGCGAAAGCTGGGAATTGGCCGATTTGCCGGACGACAAATCCGTAATCGCAAACGGCGAACTGGCCGGACAAACTCTTGACTCGGTAATTGAGAAATATCCAAAAGACATAACGGGTAACGAAAATTTCTCAGGCCCTTTTCCGCTGTTAATTAAAATTCTCGACGCCGAGGACATCCTGAGCGTGCAGGTCCACCCCGATGAGCAGACCTGCCGGCGACTGGGCACCGGAGAGCCAAAAACCGAGTGCTGGTATATTATATCCGCTGTCGGCGGCGCGGTAATTTATAAAGGGCTGAAAAAAGGCGTAACAAAAGAGCTATTCGCTGAGGCAGTAGAAAAAGGCAATGTTGCCGAGATGTTGGCAAAAGTACCCGTTGAGGCCGGCCAGTGTCATTTCCTTCCGGCAGGCACCGCTCATAGTATCGGAGCGGGTCTGTTAGTAGCTGAGATTCAAACACCATCCGACACCACGTACCGAGTTTTTGACTGGAACAGAGTTGACGACACCGGAAAGGCGAGAGAGCTTCACATCGAAGAGGCACTGGAAAGCATCCACTTCGACGCCTCCGGCGATAATCTTTCGGTAACGACAGTAGGTCGGCTGGTAGATTGCAAATACTTCAAGATGGATAAAGACGTACAGGCCAAAGGCAGTGAGCTGCCCTTCCCACCGGGAAAAATGAAAACGCTGATTATTCTCACTGGCTTCGGAACGATTGCCGGAGCCGAAGGAAATGCCGTTGACCCCGTTAGAAATTCTACCACGGCTGGTATAAGGCAAAAACAGGAAATTTCTAACGGGGTTAAATTCAAAGCGGGCGATACTTTACTTGTCCCTGCTGCTTACGAAGGAGCGATACGGTTTGCCGACGATACCCAATACCTGACCGTAACCATTTAATCAATTCGAAACTTGAATATGCAAACGTTAACTTCCGACAATCTTAAGGCGAGTTACATTGCCGTCTTTTTAGCTGCTGCTGTGCTTTATGCAGCGAGTTGTGCGCCGGGGCCGCTCTGGCAGGACAGCGGAATGTATCAATACCGAATCTGGCACAACGACATTGAAGGCAGGCTCGGCCTGGCACTTGCACATCCGCTCTATCACATTATCGGCATCGCCGTAAAATATATACCCCTCGGTGAATTTGCTTACAGGATAAATTTGATTTCTGCAATTGCAGCAGCATTCGCAATTGCCAATCTTTTTCTGCTTTTGCGCCTTTGGCTCGGCAAAAATCTGCCAGCTATAATAGCAGCGATTACTCTTGCTCTTTCCTGGACAATTTGGCAGTTTGCTTCAATCGCCGAAGTCTATACCTTGTATCTGGCATTATTCCTGGCCGAACTAATAATGCTGCTGCAGTATACCAAAACCAGGCGTATCGGTTTTTTATATCTGTTAGCGCTTTTCAACGGCCTGGCAATCGCCAACCATATGTGGGGTGCTATTGCCTTTGCCTGCTACCTGGTATTTTTGGCAGCTTTATTAGTTCAAAAACAAATTAGATTAAGACACTTTGGGGTTATTGCCGTGCTATGGGTCATCGGTGCAGCTCCATACGAATACCTCATTATAAAGAATATCGTTCAAACCGGCGATTTTACAGCTACCCTGGCTTCAGCGCTTTTCGGCAATCAATGGCGCGGAGATGTTCTCAACACGCATCTGTCGGTCAGGCTTGTCAAAGAAAATCTTATCTTTCTGGCATACAATTTCCCCACGCCAAACGTCATATTTTTCTTTGCAGGTCTCTACGGACTGAAAAGGGCATCGCCGAGCCGCAGTTTTAAGAATATCCTTCTGGCATTGTTAGTTCTTTTCTTTGTATTCGCTTTCAGGTACAGCGTGCCGGACAGATATGCATTTTTCACGCCTTTTTATTGCTTGGCTTCGGCTTTCATCGGCGTAGGAATGTATCTCTTCTTCAGGAGGTATCCTCGAAAAGTGTGTGCGATTTTGGTTTTGGCGTTTGCATTTTTACCGTTGCCGGTATATAGATTTGTACCGATGGTCGCTGAGCGGCTGAAAATTAATATGCCAACAAAAAGAACGATACCATATCGCAATGATTACAGCTATTTCTTGCGGCCGTGGCAGAGAGGAAATAATGGGCCTGAACTATTTGCAAATGAAGCACTGTCAAGCATTGAGAAAGAGGCGATAATAATTGCTGACGGTACTACGGTTTATCCACTCTGGTATGTTCAGCAAGTAAAAGCAATATTTCCTGATATAAAAGTTGTCTCGCAGCATGGAAGCTATAAGAATCCTACTCCATTTCCTGCAGTAGATACCATTACTGAGTTAATGGCTGAGCGAGCGATTTATGTTGTTTCACCTGAAGCAGGTTACTGCCCGGATTATTTACTTAAGCGTTATGATTTCATTAAGACAGGGCCGATATATCGCGTGGTCGACCGACAATAAGGCACTTATCATATAGCAATAAAAGGATAATTTTATGAGCAAAGTCGCTGTTGTGAGAACAAAGCCAGAAACTGTTTTGCAGGATGTGCAGAGAGTAATGCAATTAGCTGGCGTCAGGGGCGCTTTGGAAGCTGGCACAACCACTATTCTCAAGAACAATCTGTCGTGGCACCTGATGTATCCCAGTGCCAATACGACTCCATGGCAGCTGGAGGGTACAATACTGGGCCTGCAGAATGCCGGATTTGAAGAGCTGGTGTGCGTTGAGAATGAGACGGTTGTAACCAGTGCCAAAGCAGGTGAGATATTGAATAAGCAAAGGCCCGTGTGTGAGCACTACGGCGTACCTATTAAGTACAACTTTAAGTCGTCGGATATGAAGTGGCAGCGCTATGAGCCTAAAGCAGAGATGCTTGTGCTGGATAAAATCTTTCCGAAAGGCATTTACATACCGGATTATTTCCACGCCAAGAATATCGTCCACCTGCCGACGATGAAGTGTCATATCTATACAAACATAACAGGTTCTATGAAAAATGCCTTCGGCGGTCTGCTTGATAATAAACGACATTATTGTCACTCCAGGATTCACGAAACCCTCGTAGATTTGCTGGCCGTTCAAAAGGAAATTCATAGTGGGATTTTTACCGTGACCGATGGAACAACAGCCGGCAACGGAGCCGGCCCCAGGACGATGATTCCTGTAACCAAGAACATACTTCTGGCTTCGGATGATTGTGTCGCCATCGATGCGGTCTCTGCAAAATTGATGGGCTTTGAGCCGATGGAGCACAAGTTTATTCGATTGGCACACGAGCAGGGGCTTGGTACCGGGCGCTTCAATGAGATTGAAATCGTCGGTGATGTTGATGTGGAAAAGGCAAACTGGGGTTTTATCACAGGTGATAATGCAGCTTCCTGTGTGGGCAAGTTATTCTGGTTCGGCCCTATGCGATGGTTAGAAAAGCTGATGTTTCATACGCCTCTAGTGTATATTTTCATTTTCGCTTCGGCGATTTATCATGACAAAATGTGGTACCCATCCAGGGGCAGGAAGACTGTGAATAACTGGCTTGAAAAGAGTCCCTGGGGCAAACTATTTGCAGATTACCAGCCTGGAAGATAGGTGATTGACAGATTCCCGTGTCAATCCTCCTTGCGAATGGCTCCTCGCAGGCCTTCCATTTTCAGGTAACCTTTCTTCCACACAATTAAGCCCGAGACTACAAAAACAAAAACATACACAACGGCAGCATATCTTGTTCTTATCTGGCTCATCACCAGGCCAATTATCGCATAAGCGCCGGCGAGCATATAAGAAATAGCGACGGTCCTTTTGAGAGGTATTCCTCTGTCAATCATCTGGTCGTAAATATGGCCGCGGTCGGAAACGAACAAAGGTCTGTGATTGAGCAATCTCCTCACCAGTGCAACGGCGGTATCGAGAATAGGCAAGCCAAAGACAACGATTGAAGCCATCCACCATCGGGGAACTTGCTCGGCAAATAAAATCATCAGCGCAGCTACCGTAAAGCCCAGCAGCATACTGCCGGCATCGCCCATAAATATCTTGGCTGGATACCGATTGAAAGGCAAAAAGCCACAGACACCTCCCACAAGCCCAAGACAAATTATTATCCGCACAGGGTCACCGACTTCGCTAAATCCCCACGTCGCCAGATGTATTGACAGAAGCAGCATAGCAATGGTAATAATTGCCGTCACCCCCGCGCAAAGTCCGTCCAGCCCGTCGAGCAGATTTAACGAATTCGTTGCACCAAGAACAAAAAATATCACAATAAAAATACTCAGAATCGCCTCAAGATTAGCGGGCATCGGCAAATTAAAATTGGCGGCAATAATATGCAAATTCGGTGCAATACCTACCACCAGTAGAATGACAGCAGCGAGGATTTGACCAAGGAATTTTGTGGTTGGTTTTATGTCGAATATATCGTCGGCGAGTCCGACAAAACACGCTATCGCCCCGCCGGCCAGTATTGCCAGCAGCCACTTCAAGGCAGGGCCGAAAAAATCTTCGTTTCTCAAACAGGTGATACCTGCCAGCACACCAACTGTCAAGCCGATGAGCATACCAATACCGCCGAGATACGCTATTGGTTCTCTGTGTGTTTTGACCAGGTCATCTGGCCTGTCAACGATTCCAAATTTTACGGCAATCTTTTTGCACAGCCAGGTAGCGCCCAATGAACCGGCAAAAGAACCCACCAATATAGGCCAAAATCGAAATATCCATGTAACCGGTCTTTCCGGCCCAATTATATTATCAAATATCATCTCTCAGCTCTTCTCGAATCAGTATCTTCCAGCCAGACTTCGCCGTCGTAGCGAAGCATAACTAAATTGTCTTTGAAGCCATCGAAACGGATATTTACTTTTTTGCCGAGCAGTTCCTGCAATATCCATTTCGGAAAGTTGGCGCCTGCTTTTATTGACAGGGGGACGCCGCCTCCGAATCGCGGATTTATCTCGATGAATTTTACCTTGTCATCGCCGGTCAGAAACAATTGCAAAGTTATAACGCCCGGCCCAGCGCCGAGTTTCTCAACCAATCTTGCAGCTTCGCTCATAATGGCCGGGTGTTTTACCACCTGTCCCTTGCTCACCTCGCCGGCCCTTACCTCGATGCGTTTTCTCGGCACAACACAGCGAACTTTCAAACAGAAGTCAACATATACGTCGCAGGTGTGTTCAGTACCCTTGATAAATTCCTGAACGATACAGTTTGGTATTCTTCCGGCAAAGAATAACAGCTCTTTGCGATTGTTCACGGCGGCATTCCCTCTGCTGGCATAGCCATCCCAGGGCTTCAGAAAGCAAGGCCAGCTAAGTTTTTTTTTCGAAAGTGCGGCCCGAACACTCATAGTAACGGGAGTATCAAAACCGTTTTTGATTAAAAAACTATACGTTTTCCTCTTGTCCTGGCAAATATCGACCACTTCCGGAGTTGAGACAAGCACACAACAACCCAGCGCAGCGAATTTCGGCTTGTTCCGGGCCAGAAGTTTCAGGTCCAAATCAACGGTTGGAACGAGCAATTTTACCTTGTTGGTTTTGACAATCGTCAGCAGTTGCTCGATATAGCCGGCGTGTGTTATCGGCTTAACCAAAAAACGCTTATCGCACAATTGCAGGGCGGAACTTAGCGCAGTGGTATCCGTGCCAAGTAACGAAGTGTTTATTTTCAATTGTCTTGCCGCCCGGCGAAAACTATTTAGCAAGGAGACCCGTCTGCCGATGCAGGTGAATAAAATACTAATCAATTTTCGATTCCCAATTCCCATTTTTCAATAACTAACCGTCAATCCTAATCCGAAATTCGAAAATAGTCAATTCCAAATGGTCAATTCTTTTGACCCCCTTAGAAATTTTTCCCTTTTGGTAACCCGTTAAAAGCTCTATAATGAGGCAATAATATGATACAAAAAGGAAAAATTCTAACGGATTAGACTAAGGAAAATAAAGTTGCTCAAACCAAACGAAAATCCACCTATCACCTGGCCTGAAGTAAAATCCATCCGCGATTTTACCGGCTTATGGTGGGTTGCTCACACCAGAAGCAGAAACGAAAAAGCCCTGGCACAGGATTTGATTCGCAAAGATATCAGCTATTTTCTTCCAATGAGCTGGAAGGTTCGGCGTCGAAAGCAAAGAACGATACGGTCGCTCCTGCCCTTGTTCAGCGGATATTTGTTCTTTTGCGGCAATGAAAACCAGCGAATCGAACTATTACGAACAAATCGCGTAGCCAATATAATCGAAGTCAAAGACCAGCAGAGATTACTTGACGAACTGCTGCAAATCGAGCAAGCTCTTCGAGCCGGCGCTCCGCTCGCACCGCACAGCTACATCAAAGCAGGTCAGCATTGCCGCGTCATAGCAGGGCCTTTAGCCGATATGCAGGGTATCATCGTCAAAACGAAAAACGCTGTACGTTTGGTTTTACAGATAGATATGCTCGGCCAGACGGCAAGCGTCGAGATAGACCTCGATATGATAGAGATTGATAGATGATAATTGAACAATAGGAGACAGCGAAATGAAGATTTGTGTGGTTGGGGTCGGTTACGTCGGATTGGTAACGGCAGCTTGCTTAGCGGAGACCGGCAACAATGTCGTATGTGTGGATAGAGACGGCGACAAAATTGCAGGCCTGAAAGATGGAGCTGTCCCCATTTATGAGCCGGGCCTGACCGAAATGGTCAAACACAACAAAAAGCTCGGACGACTGCACTTTACAACTGATTTAAAATTCGGAGTGGACAATTCGCTTATCATCTTTCTTGGTGTTGGCACGCCTTCGGCGCCGGACGGCTCAGCCGATATATCGGCCATCCTTTCAGTCGCCGCCGATATCGCCGAAAACCTCAACGAGTATCGAATTATTGTAACGAAAAGCACTGTGCCGATAGGTACACACAAAAAAATAACGGACATTATAAAATCCAGAACAGAAACGCCGTTTGATTATGTAAGTAATCCGGAGTTTCTAAGAGAAAGCTCTGCCATTGATGACTTTATGCGCCCCGAAAGAATAATCATCGGCACAACCAATCCTGCGGTCAAGGAGATAATGAAACAGCTCTACGACCCATTTATGCGAAAGAGCAAGCGAATACTATTTATGGACATTGTCTCCGCTGAAATGGCCGAGTATGCAGCCAATGCTATGCTGGCAGCAAGAGTCTCATTTATGAATGAACTCTCGGCTCTTTGTGAAAAAATTGGTGCAGATGTCGAACAGGTAAGACAGGGCATCGGCAGTGACTCGCGGATTGGGCCATCTTTTTTATTCCCCGGCGTAGGCTTTGGCGGCAGCTGCCTGCCGAAAGATGTTCGTGCGCTGATTCATACCGGCGACGAATACGGCGTTGAAATGAAGATAATCAGGTCGGTTCAGCAGGTAAATATCAATCAGCAGGAGCGATTTGCAACACGCATTAAGGATTATTTCGCCGGCCGGGAAGACAAAACCATATTGGCAATTTGGGGACTGGCTTTTAAGGCAAAAAGCGATGATGTCAGAGAATCACCTGCAATTTACTGCATAAGGAAATTTCTCGACTGGGGTATGAAGGTAAAAGCGTACGACCCGGAAGCCGGCCCCGCCGCAATGGCGGCCCTGGACGGCAAAATCGAAATCTTCCAGAACGGATACGATGGCCTTGATAACGCTGACGCCCTGGTCGTATTCACCGATTGGCAGGAATTCAGGAACCCCGACCTCGAAGCTATTGCCGCAAAACTAAAAAAACCTGTTATCTTCGACGGCAAAAACCTCTATGACCCCAAAGTAGTTAAAAAGGCAGGATTTGAATATTACAGTATCGGAAGGTAAATCACAAAAGAGCAAGCCAAAGAAATTAAGGAGAAAAATTATGAACATCGTTATTCAAAGTTTAGGCATAGTTTTCGTTCTTGTCGGTATTGTGTATTTGCTAAGGCCTGATGTTATGAAATGGCTGATAGAATTCTTCAAACAGGGAAAACGCATATACTTCGCAGGACTGATAAGACTGGCGCTGGCAGTAATATTTTTACTCGGTGCCCGCGAATGCGATATTACCTGGGTGATAGTTGTTTTTGGGATTCTTTTCCTGATAGGAGGAGTGTTGATATTCATACTCGGCCCTGAAAAGCTTAGACGGATACTTGATTGGTATCAAAAACAGTCTGCTCTACTTCTTCGAGTTATCGCTGTAATCGCCTTGGCCATTGGAGCGGTCATTATCTATTCCGCCTAACGCAAAAACAAAATATTTACTCCCCAAAATTTATTTGGGGGTTGCCGTTGATTTAGCCCCGGCTTCTGGTCGGGGTTCTCTTACGATGCGCAGCAATCTCAATCGTCAATCGAAAATCGTAAATTACTGTGTCCTCTCCTCCCGGCCCAAAGTGCCGTTATGATTATTTTAATTTATTTTTATTGTACTCTCGTTGAGCATCCTGGGATAGTAACTGTCAGTTGGGCATATTCTCACGTCTCTCAGGAATATACTCTTGGAAAAAATACGAGAGACAGATTTTAGGGCCAGTTAGAAGGCCAAAGGAGCACTATAGTGAGTACAGGTACAGTAAAATGGTTTAACGGGCAAAAAGGCTTTGGATTTATCACCCCCGATGGTGGCGGCGATGATTTGTTCGTTCATCACTCGGAAATCAAGACGACCGGCTACGCCAATCTTGAGGAAGGCCAGAAGGTTGAGTTCGAGGTCGGAGAGGGCAAAAAAGGCCCGTGTGCGACCAACGTAACCCCTGCCTAATCCAAAGCAGCACGTTGGCAAAATCAAGGGGCTCCGCCTTGTGACGGGGCCCCTCTTATTTTCACACTTCCCCCCCAATCTTTCAGCAGTACTGCTGGTTAGTAGCGACCTCCGCCACGGTCACCACCAAAACCGCCACGTCCGCCGCCGCCTCGTCCGCCGCCGCCACGGCCACCACCGCCGCCACCACGGCCACCACCACGATCGACCTTCGGCCGGGCTTCGTTCACATTCAAAGCTCGTTCCATAAACTCCTTGCCGTTCATTTCTTCGATAGCTTTTTCTGCTTCAGCTTTAGTGGGCATTTCTACGAAGCCGAATCCTCTTGATTCGCCGCTGAACTTATCCACTATTAGACGGACCTCTGCGACCTCCCCGAATTCTGCAAAAGCCTGACGGACATCATCCTCGGTTGCCTTATGGGCCAAATTTCCTACATAAATATTCATTGTATCCATTCCCTTTCTTTTAAGAAAACTCTTGCCGGTACTACCGACGTTCAATAGTTACCTGCTGTTATATTATTCGCTCGGCTCGAAAGAGTCAAGCATTAATTTTAAATTCCCCTTGCCCCGTTTGAAATTGGTCCCCGGTTTGAGGATTCCGAGAAGCTCACCCGTAGGGATCTCCGCCCCCTTAGGGGTAAATTCGCTTCGAGTTTGATTGGGTTTGTATCTCGTATCTCGTATTGCGTATTGCGTATCGCGCTGGGGGATTGGCTTTGATTGGCTTTGATTGGGTTTGAATTGGCTTTGTTTTTTCGGACTGCGAAATCATCTTTTTTTCTGTAATCCTTTGTTATAAGTGAGTTTACATTCATTTGTGCTTTTCGGGGATTGGGTTTGATTGGGTTTGTATTGGGTTTGTTTTTTCGGACTCTCCACTGCCATTTATTTTCATAATACTTTGTTATAAAAGAAGTTACGTTCATTTGGGCATCCAGCAAATTGGGTTTGTTTTGCATAAAAAGGTGGTTCGTGGTTTGTGGTTCGTGGTTCGTTGTGAGTGGTTTGTGGTTCGTGGTTCGTTGTGAGTGGTTAAATGGCATTTCAAATCTCAAATCTCAAATTTCAAATTTTACCGTCTATCTAATATTTGGAGAACCTGCGCGTTTGTGTCGAAATTTGGGGTGTTTTTGACAGGATAAACAGGATTAACTCGATGTGAGAAAAGAAGATAAAATTTTTTAGATTTTCCGATTTTTGGTTCTAACTACCCGCAGATTTGATTGAAAATTAGCCACAGATTTCACAGATTTCAGGATAAGAATTAGCCACAAAGACACGAAGACATAAAGAAAAAATTAGACGCAGATTGACGCTGATTTGTTTTTAGCCAGCTTTGGCGTTTTCGGCCATACCTTTCCTCGAAGCAAGCTTCTGCGAAAGGCCCGGCCTTATCCACCGGGTCATTTTTCAATGTCCCATTTGGGAAGCTGGCGAAAAAGGTGTTTAATTAGACACGAAAATGCACAAAAGGGACAAAAAAACGGCCAAAAAAGCACTTTTTTTTTGGCTGCCCTGAAGATCTGCCGAAGGGGGATTTTATCATTTAACTAATATGGTTGAGAAAAATTGTCTTCGGGGCATAATCTACCCCCCGCCCTTCAACCCTCGTTACTGCCCCCACTCATTTAATAGCTGTTCAGATGAAATAAACCGCTCATCTATATCTAACGCTCTAGTTAACCAGCCGTCCGAAGCTATTTTAGGTCTAATTGCTTCAACTGCTTGCCGCCTTAGATTAACATCATCAATAGACCATAGGTTACGATATTCGCTTAATAATTGCCTCACACGACCCCATAACTCCAGAATAGTATCCTTTGGGATAATCCGAATGACACCTGCTGATGATTCAGCATCAGGCATTACTTCAGACAAATGGCTTACAATAGCTCCTCGAACTATATAGCCCATACTTTCGTATTCCGATTTGGCACGGGCGATTTGATTATGCACTTGCCCTATGTCGGATGCAGTAATCTTTCCGGAAGGAACATTCTCAATCTTTGCTTCAAGCGTGATTACTTCTTTACGATTCCCAAATATCCCGCGCCAACGACAGTCTGTTGCGGAACTATGTCGTGGACTTGTTGAATCGTAACCGAGCACTTTACCCAGCCTTTTGAGCCCCGCGCGATATTGATCATGTAGGTTAGAACTCAATTCATCTGTCAGTTGAGTGCACCATCTCTCAAACCTAGTTCCCCGAGACCCTACTTCCTCCAGTAAATTGTCGAAAGACAAGATAATTGAGTTTACGTATTCTTGGTTAGAAATTGTTTCAACTTCTTGTGCCTGTCTTCTCTCCCTACTAAGTGACGCTCTCATTCTGTTAAACCACGCAGACATGCCCCCCCGGTTTATCGCTCTTTCTAAAATATTTAGGGCATCCTGCTTTGCTGCGGCGTCTCCCTGGTTACCCTCAAGATAACGTGCTTTCGCCCAGCACCAACCGTAATAAGCCCCCAATTCTATGATGTTTGCCTCAATCGCTTTATCAAAACACCTCTCAAACCTTTGTGCAGCTATATTATAGTTCTGAGAAGCAAACATAGCCGCCCATCCTAATATCTCATCCTCCACAACATCAACCGACTCACTACTCTTAGGAATATTTGGCACCTTTGCAAGCATCTCTCGAAAAGTAGAATCGAAAGCAGCAAAATCGCCCCCCAAGAAGCTCTTAACGTCTCTTGTTAGATCATTTATTTCCATCTCGGCCATATCCTCGGCCATATCAATTTCTGCTGCAATATTCTTCGTAATATCTTGCCTATTCGTCTCACGACCAAAATGTGTTGCAAACCGTCGGTCAGCCAACACATAAATAGCGTAATCATTGTCCGACCTATTGCATCGCCCAAGCGCTTGGATTATACGCTGGTTTAGTCTCCTCTTCATAAAACCAGCATCTCTTAAATATGCACAGAGAAATTCTTCCTGTATATTTACAGCTCGCGGCAATGTCGTCAATACCACGATTCTGCATTCATCGCCTTGGAAATCCATACCGTCAAAACGTCCCCCTACAAAAAGATGGCCCTTTTTTGCCGTCTTAAACTGATCTATCTCATCACCGAGGCTACTGAGCACCCATGTTTGATGCCCAACAAATCCATTTTTGTTCAACCACTCAGAAATTATCTCTTTAATTGCCTCCGCTTTAGCCTTGCTTGTACAAAGCCATACACTCTTAGGACACTTTTGCAAGGCGGTGATAAAGGCGGCTTGAAGTCGGACGGGAAGGTCTTTCCCTTCCTCTTCTATGCGATTCATAATGATAAATCTTCGGCCATATGTTGCCTCTGAAAAATTTTCTGGCACCGGAATCTTTTCAATTCGCTTCGCGCCTAATCGACGACACAGATCAGATGGTTCCCCAATTGTCGCGCTCATATAGATTCGCTGGCGAGCTCCAGCATAATGTGTGTTCGTTGTTAGTGGATAGATATATGGTCGAATCCATATAGAGTCACGACTTAGATAAATATTTGATTCATTTAGGGAATTCCGAAGCCTGTTCCATCTAAACTTCAAACTTGTGTCGATTTCCAATAACGGTGAAGCATCGACTATTTCTTTAAATCTTTTAGCGATTTGTACCTGGTCTATGAATGATAGAAGCTCAGGTGGAGTTGTTGGTGCTGCATTGTCGTCCAGTGCATCATGGAGAATTGTATACTCCGGAAACTGATTTACCATTTCTCTCATTAAGTCATTAAATAAGTTGTAATGCTCATGACGGTCAATCTCAACTGACCACAGTGAGTGAAGACAATGCTCTGCTAAGTGCGCATCGTCCATGACCAGTAGGTCTGCATTGTCAACTACTGGGTTTTGATTAAAGTATACCCAGTAGTTCATCACTGCAATCTTTTGAACTCTATGGTAATCACGTTTATCGCGTGAAGGGATGTTGATTCCTTTCCCCTCCATGAGGACCGCCGGAATCCCGAGTTGGCTCGCCTCCATTTCCATTTGACGTGCGAGAGTTTTATTTGCACTCAGTACCGCCACCTTTCCACCTTCCCGTCGCCATGCTTCAGCAATCAATAGTGCAATCAATGTTTTACCTGCACCAGTTGGCAACTCGATAGCAATATCTTGTTTTTCTGTAAACTGCTCAACATATTTATCTAATACATATTTCTGAGCGGGCCACAGTGCTTTAAACTTCTGCGAATTAAAGGTTGCTAAGAAGTCTGAATAGTCTTGTTTGATAGACATCTCGTATTTCCCCATTTACCATACAAGCTTATTAGCCTAAACTGGTTAAAACCGCAACAGAATTTTTCCACTAAATCGACATTGGACTCACGTTAGAAGCAAAGCCAAGACTGCCGCGAGACCCGAAAAAGCAACTCCTACGATGTGGGGCGTAACTGATTGCCATCGGTAATTCATACCCCACTCACGAACTTCTTTTGGGAAAACCGTTGGTTCTGGAAAAGGAATACCTCCTAAGCTATCCACTTCCTTTTTGGTGATAAATACATTCTCATTATGCAGGCCAAGGATTTCCTCAATTCGTACAATCATACGACATATGACTCGAATCAGATCACCATTACGAATTAAGAACCATACGGCAACTCCAGTAACGGCAACAATAAAAGCTGCAGCTATTAACACTGTACGACCGTAAAGCTTGTATTCACCTTTTAATATGAAAGCTGCAAAAACTAAAAGAATAGTGCTGAAGGAGAAAGCAATTTTATTTTCGAATGCTGTAACCGTTAGCCTTGAATTGTGCAATTCGTGATAGACGGTTTTCAAAATATCAAGTTTCTGCTGAGGACTGTAAGACTCCATTTATACATTTCTCCTTGTAACATATCTCTTCCTATATCACATTACATAAATTTTAACGCCAACTCTCTCGCACTAACCCTCGTCCAGGTAAGCCAACCAAACGCGTGCTGGCGAGGCACCGCCCAGTTGCTTTTGCCTCCACGTGAGCAGTTAGTTATTCCTTATCGTTGGAGTTCTCCCATTTTAACAGCTCGGGGCCAAATTAGTCGATAGTCGTTAGTATTTAGTATATAGCCAGTTGAATACGTAAAGCATACATCTGTCGACTGGAGAGGCCTTAAACTCGCAGAGTCTATCATAAAGCTGCTCAGC
>JAUVYQ010000197.1 GCA_030603035.1 Phycisphaerae bacterium
AAAGAGCTTTTGACCAGCCGATCGCTAAAATTTTCAATAATAATATCCAAAGAAGCCCGCTAATACCGAGTGTACTTGCTTGTAAAAACAGCGGTTGTATTGACTTGTTGCCCGTAAATTCTATTAGCGGTCCTCCTGCAAAATAAAGGATACTGAGTCCCAGGCTAGCAGATACTGCTATTACCCACCAAGGATATTTGAGAAGAAAGCTTCGAAAATATACAGCGATATTGTGGGAGTAATAGATGGACCAAGTGATAAGATATCCCACAAGTATGAGCAGTGCCGCGATCGCCAGATCCATGAGACGAAACGTCAAAGAATATGCCGGCCAGTTGAAGAATTGGTTTGACGGACCGATGACATAGAGCGTTATTATGCTGGTACCCGAGGCGACTATGGCGATCAAAATCATTTGAAGGTTAATCTTGGTTTTATCTGATCTTAAGCTCAGCAAAAACAAAGATAAAAATCCGATAATAAATGAGTGGAAAAATGCCGTAAATAGCGCTGCTAAGCCAGCCCCCTTCATTGCATCCATCGTTTCTTTCTGATCTGGCAGAACTTTCGTAGAAAGATACATGCCAAGGATCACGCTGGCTGGAACAAGTGTGCCTTCTGGACCGAGCGATGCGCCAGCCACAAGAGACCAAAATCCAATAAATAAGACCTTGGTAAAACTCTTGATTGATATTTCAGATGTACCGTCCCCTAAGCTGCGGCTTTCCTGGCGATCAGTAGATTTATCGAGCAAATGTCGAAACCCGAAAAACACAATGGTGAGTGCTATGCAAAGAGGAAAGACGCGCCAACGATAGCGCTCAGTGTTAAGCAGTATCTTCCAGATCAGATCGATACTATTATGGACCGCGAACTCAAAGATAAAATAAGTTAGTGCGGTAAATATCCCAACAATACCGGTCAAAAATAGTAATTTTAATTTATCCATAGATAGTAATATTTTAGCAATATAATACCCGTCTAGCTTCGGATAAATTCACGGATAGAAAAATGGCTATCTGGCTACTTCGCTTTTTAAGCTACGAAGCACCGATGTTGCTTCTGGAGCTACAACGGATGATCCATGACGAAGGACTCTATTGGGGGCATACGATTTGTTTCTCGTGTGATAGCCTCACCCTCGGTACGCTGCCGTATCTGGGTAATGCGACAAACGTTCAAGCATTACAACGACTACATTAAAGCTGCCGCTCTCATTGCGGTTAAGTCCGCATAATCCCTTGTAAAAAAATATCTTTTCAGGTTTCAGCGAGCGTCTGGTTGGGAAAGTAGAAAGTAGGGAATATAAATATTCCTAGAGACCGGGAGATCGTCATGTCGAGGATTCAAAAGATATTTTTAGTGACCCCGCCGTACCATTGTGGGATGATTGAGTCGGCCGGCGCTTGGAGTCGACCTCTTGATCTTCAAGATTATATGTTTGACCTCAGCGCGAGAGTCGGTGACAACGGATGATGCTGATCACCGGTTCGGTCATCAGCCTACTTTTGATCATCCTGTTGGTTGTCGGCGCAATCTTGTCGATTAAAGCAGTCATCACGGCTCGGCGCCCCCATATTGTCAGCAGGCCGATCAGACGTGAAATGCTCATCTTTACCCCGAGGATCTGGGTTATCGTCGAGTTTGCAGGCGCCGCTTTCGGATTTCCGGGCCTTGGGTGGATATTGTCGGGCAAGATAATAATCGGCATCGGTCTCATATCGATTGTTCCGAGTGTTGTTTGGGCCTTATTGCCGGCTTACGCAATTTTTTCAGGCTTATTGGCGAACGATCCTTTTGCAACTGTGAAATACTTGCCGGTACTGGCTACAATCTCCGCGGGGCTCTTGGCTTTAGTGCAGACCGTTTCAGCTAGAAGCATTCGGAGACGAATCGGATGACGCTCCGTGGAAGGCTGGTGGTTGGAATCGCGCCGGCGGCGATGCTAATTATTCTCGGTCTGATGCCGCTGATACTGTTATTAGTACCAGAGCCCGAAGCAGTCCGAATCGCCGATTTGGCCGGTGAACGTTCAGGGGCGTATCTCGACGCGTCAGAGGGTCTCTTCAAGCTATATCCATACGCCTCGCTTGCGACCGGGTTTCCAAAAGCGGCCCCGGTCATCGGCGGCGATCCAATATTCTTAATAAAATACCGGGCCCTGGAAGCTAAGTCGAGTTATGGGATATTCGCGTACTACGGCTCTTTAGTGCCCACCGTTAAGACAGTTAAGACCGGCAAGATAATGCGAATTACGCCCAAGACCGCCCTAACACCGGGCCGTTACTACTTAAAGATTGCCAAAGACAGCATGTACGGCGGCTCCCAATACTTTTTTTTCCAGGCATCAATAAAGGGCAAGTCAGTGGGACGATTTAATCACAAGGAGGATGGATAATGACTAGCAACAAGCACGGCGGGAGAACGGCACCACCCGAAGAGGATCTAAGAAATTCTTTGCACGAAAAATTCGGATTTGGCTTTGAGCGAATAAGCGATGTGGCCGAAACAATCAAAACGCATGATGATCGGGCCGCACTTCATTGGCTGGGAAGCAGCATCTTCTGGTTTATCATCGCGACCACCTTCGGTATGATTGCCGCCGCCGAGCTGTTTGCTCCCGAGATTTTTCGAGGTATTCCTTGGCTGGTTTTCAGCCGCGTTCGGCCCAGCCATGTTAATGCCGTCATTTTTGCCTGGCTTACCACTATGTTTTTCGGTGCCGGCTTTTACTTTCTGCCCCGGCTGCTCGGCACGCGCAAGCTGTGGAGTGAATCGCTCGGTATCTGGACAGCCTGGATATATAATGTGACGCTGGCGCTTGGATTTATCGCGCTCCTGGCCGGTTTCAACCAAGGCCGGGAGTACGCAGAATTTATCTGGCCGATCGACATTTTGATCATGGTTGTCTTTACAAGCAATATCGTCAATATTCTAAGTACCGTGGGGATTAGAAAGGTAAGACCGCTTTACGTCAGCGTTTGGTGGGTGATCGCCGCCCCGATCTGGATGGCTTTTATCTTCGGTATCGATAATGTTATCTGGCATCCGGACAACATTTTTTTAGCCGCCTTACCCTGGAATCCCTCAGGCGCGCTACCGGCCGGGCTAAATGATGCCATGATCAATTGGTGGGGAGCTCATAATCTTTTTGGTTTGTGGCTGACGCCTATGTTGATAGCAACTGTATATTATCTCGTACCGCGAATAACAAATACGCCCCTCTACAGCCATACGCTATCCCTGATATCGTTTTGGGGGTTAATCTTTATCTACGCAGGCGTCGGACACCATCATCTTTTGCAGTCGCCGACCCCAGGCTGGCTGAAAATCATTGCTTCTGTCAGTAGTTTCGGCATCTTGATTCCTGTTTTCGCTTTCTTCATAAACATCTATCTGACCATGAGAGGAAATTGGGACCGTTTTTTCACGAACCTGCCTCTCCGCTACATATTGACCGGGTTTATTTTCTACGTGCTGGTTAATCTCCAGGGCGCGATTCAGGCCTATCAACCATTCAACGTTTTTACGCATTTCACCCAATACGTTATCGGTCACGCTCACTTGGCGCTTCTCGGAGGATTCGCCATTTTGGGGATGGGTGTGCTTAACTACATGATCCCGCTGATTGTGGGCAAACCGCCATATTCGGTGGCGATCGCCGAGTTTCAGTACTGGCTTGTGACCAGCGGTTTTCTATTATTTTTCGCTGCTCTTACAATTGCCGGGTTTGTCCAAGGTCAAAGCTGGATGAGCGGCCAGCCCGAAGTCAATGTTTTAGCGAACCTGAAGATTTGGATGGAAATGCGGGCAATCGGTGGCGGGATGATATATCTCTCTGGTCTTCTGATGGCTTACAACATGTTGCGGACCGCGTTCTCCGACAGTGTCGCGGCCAATGCGAG
>JAUVYQ010000062.1 GCA_030603035.1 Phycisphaerae bacterium
AGATGGAGCGATTCTCTTATTTTGCGCCAGCGTGTTGAATTTGTCGAACATCTCGACAATAGATAAATCTTTGATTTCGCAAAATTCTTCGCTGAAATGAAAGCCGGTTTGGTCGTCGAAACTGCCGATAAAGGGCTCTGCTCCGTCGGAATACAGCAGGAGTTTATCGCCGGGTTGAAGCTGTACCGTCTGCTGGGTGTATTCGGCTTGTCCAAAAATTCCGAGCAGCGAGCCTTGTATTTCCAATTGTTCCGCCTGTTCCTGGCGCCTGATAAGAATTGGATAGGGATGTCCTGCACGGGCATAGGTCATCTGTAGTGTCTTCATATTTAGCAGACAATAGCAACAGGTAGCAAACTGATAGCCGGATAGCTTCTGTGCAGCCATCCGCACATTGAGATTTTTCATAACTTCCGCCGGTGAGAATATATGGTAATTGTTCTCAATAGTCTCTCGCATAACCAGAGCCTGTTTTACAAAAATTGTTAAAAGTGCCGCAGGGATCCCGTGACCGACCACATCAGCTACATAAAAGCCAATGTGCTGCTCGTCGATGCGCACGATATTGTAAATGTCGCCTGAGACCCACTCGGCCGGCAAAAAGAGTGTGGCCCATCGTACTTCTTCGCTACTGGGCAGTTGAGTGGGCAGAAAATCCTGCTGCACAAGACCGGCCAGACGAAGCTGCTCTGCCAGGTTGTCCACCAGGGCTCCGGTCATACTAAGTTGCTCAGCCAGCTTATTCTTGTAAATTGTTTGCACCTGCTTTGGCGGGATTGCAGGCTTTACCGCCAGGCTGGAACTTTTTTTACGGTATGCAAGATTGACGCTGATTCTAACCCATAGCTCATCTATTGAAACTGACTCTATTGTGCTGGCCATAGAGAAACTGGTCTTTGCCGGTGTTAAAGAAAAACTTTTCATGGGCATTGCCACCCGGCTGGTGAGCAAAATCACGCCAATATTTTCCATCTCGAGCGATTCAATTATTCGGGCCAATTTCTGCTGCTGAGTCTTATCCAGGTCCTTTGCATCGATAACGACGGTTCCAACCAGGTCAAGTCGCTCGCGTATCTGAGGAAATTTGTTTATTGGCTGGACTTTGAAAATAAGCTTCTTCTGCTTCAAAAGTCGCTTTATTTCAGGTGGCATCTGTTCCTGATTTGTCATGTATATAACATCTGTGAAGTTTTGCGGCAGCTCAATAGCGCTTAGTAGTTCTGTTTTTTCCATTTCATTTACCTTTTTTAGTTGTGTTATGGGACTTTGAGGGCCCTATTTTGCGACGCATTACAAAATGGGAACCCTGAACAAATATCCATTTCTACAGATACTGGTACAAACTAATTTCGGCTTGTTAGGGATGGCACTTTGCTTTTTTTTGTTTTTTTCTGCTGGTGCAAGATTGGTAATCTTCGCACTGTCTGTAAAGATACGTTGGCACAGATTAGAAACTTGTTCCAAGGGAAAGGGCCCCCCTCGATGCTTATTCAGCCCAAAGCTGCTCTTGGCCCCGTAACATTGCCAGAGGCGGTTTTATGCTACGGGGTTAGCCGGCGAAGATTGCCGAGCCGATACGAAGGATAGTTGCACCCTCTTCAATAGCGACTTCGTAGTCTGAACTCATACCCATACTTAGCTCAGTAAACTCCGGCCCGACAATTTTTTCGCCTCGCATCTCAATAAATAACTCTCTTGCCCGAACAAAACAAGCCCGAACGACATCTTTATTATGCGTCAATGGTGCCATTGTCATCAGGCCAATCAGTTTCAAATTCGGCAGCGTCTCTATCTGCTCAGCCAGATGCGTTGTCGCACCTACCGGAACACCGTATTTTTGCGGTTCGTTGGAGGTATTGGCCTGCAGAAGTACTCTGGGGCATAAGTTCAGCTTTGCCGCTGAAGCGTTTATCTCTTCCGCCAGACGAAGTGTGTCAACCGAATGTATCAGAGAAGCAATGGGCAAGACCTGGCGGACCTTATTGCGCTGCAGATGGCCTATCATATGCCAATTGACTTTTTCCGGCAGAATTGAATCACCGTCCTCTCCCTGCAAAAATTCAGCTATCTGGGTGGAAACCTTTTTCAGCTGCTGAACCCGGTTTTCACCGAGGTCGGCCAGGCCCAGATAAATAACCTCCTTTATGGCCTCAATGGTAGCGGATTTGGTTACAACGACAAGCTTTATCTCACCGGGGTCTCTGCTGACACGGGCACAAGTAGAGTTGATGGTACCTTTTACGCGTTCTATTCTTTCAGAAATTTTTGCCATAAGAGAACGGTCAAGAACTTAAGATTAACAAATTCGACCCGCCCAAAATAAGAAGCGTCTTGAAATAGCCGGTTTTGGCCCGATACTCAACATAGTTTTTGGCTTTGTCATCAAAAAACTCCAAAAATGACAACTTTTAGACTTATCAGCCATAATCTACGCTAATACGCACAAAGATTCAAGCCATTTCACTTTATGAGCCACGCTTATAGATAACGTAATGAGCACAAAAAAAATCAAAAAAAAGCAATTTTTAACTTGCATTTTACTACCGTAGCCTGTATATTAGGATTGTAGAAACAATATAGGTTGGGTAGATAAGGTCCTCTAAAAAATTTTTACTTTTTTTATTTGACAGGCTTATTTAAAGGCGTTAGGCTTTTAGGCCAGTTTTGAAGTAACGAAACAGTGCTGCTTCTGGCAGCTTACGAACCTCGGCGAGGCAGCGTGGCACACCGGTTTCCCCCCCAGCCGGTTCCCACCACCTCGCCCTTTTTATGCGCACAGTCTCAAAACCGGCTTTTATCGACCGAGTTTCTATCTGCTCAGGGCTCCTCATTTATTCAGTTCCTTTGGCGCACTAAAATAATTTCCAAAAGCGATGAACAAAAGAACAGAAATAAAACCAGGTATACTGCCATAAATAAACGTTATCTCTGGAGAAATATTCTGCCATAACAATCCGGCTATAAGACTTGCCGGTAAGGCCATCAAACCTATTGTGGTGTGAAATGTTCCCAGAGCTGTAGCTTTCAACTGTTGGGAGGATAAATCAGACACAAAGGCACGCTGGTTTCCGTCAACCGCCGCATACGTTATACCGTAAAGAGCAAATAAGACTATAAAAGCCGGCAGTGAAGTGAGAAAGGCAAAACCAAGCGAGGTCAACGAAAACAGCAAATAACCAAGAATAATAACCTTTTCTCTTCCGACTTTGTCTGAGAGAGCGCCAAGAGGAATGGCAAAGCCGGCATAGAAAATGTTAAAAAGAACATATAAGAGGATCGGCACTGCGATTGATAATTTAGCTGTAAAGAACTGTTGCGCCCTAATAATAAAAAACATATAACTGAAATTGCCCAGAGCAAATATGCCGGAAATCAGGATAAATAACTTAAGAGATTTAGGAAGATTTTTCAGGCCTATCTTCAGCGTTATGTCTCGTGGTTCTGTTTTTCTTTCTTTTACAAAATGCAGTGGAATTAAAGAAGCAAAAGCGACAACTCCAGCAATGAGTATAATCAGCTCAAAACTAAAGCCGAAATGCCAGAATAAAAGAAAAACAACAACCGAGCCCAAAATCGCCCCGGAAGTATCGAGGGCCCTGTGAATTCCAAATCCTTTACCCCGCTTTGTTGCCATAGAATCTGCAATAATTGCATCTCTTGCGGCTGTCCTCAAGCCTTTGCCCACCCTTTCCAGACCGGCAAAAATCAAAATGTGTTGCCAGGTGTTAGAGAAAGCCAGGAGCAACTTAAAAAGCGAGGAAGTCAGGTATCCGGAATAAACAAATATTTTCCTTTTGCCTGTTCTGTCGGACCAATAGCCACAGAAGACCTTTAGAATACTTGATATGCTGTCTCTAAATCCCCCGACTAATCCGATGGCCAGGCCGGCGCCGCCCAGCGCTGTAACAAACATCGGCAAAATTGGCATTATCATTTCACTGCTTAAATCATTCAAAAAGCTGACAATGCCCAATAGAAATACATTAGCGCTAATCCCTTTCAGATATTTATTTTTCATAATGGATTTGCCCACAGCAAACCAGGCAGGCAGCATCACTCAAGTTCTTCACTCCCCGCGGATCTGGACTATTGCCCTTCTGCTGCGCGGGCCGTCGAACTCACAGAAAAAAATGCCCTGCCAGGTGCCGAGCTCCAAGGATTTGTCCTTTATCAGGATTTGCCTGCTGCAGCCAATCAGCGAGCTTTTGCAATGTGCATCGGAATTGCCCTCGGAATGCCGGTAGCCCGAACGATGATGGGGCACCAATTCGGCCAGAGTCAAAAGTATATCGTGCGGAACGGACGGGTCAGCGTTTTCGTTTATAGTAATTGCCGCTGTTGTATGAGGACAATAGACTATCACATCGCCATTGGTAATACCCGATTGCGCGACAAGTGAGCCGACCTGGCTTGTAATGTCAATCATCTCGTTACGGTGCTTACTGCTTATGCGAAAATCCTTTTCAACGATTCTCATTACTGTTACCTCTTACCCCGTTAGAAACTTCATTTATTCACCCCTGTAGAAACTTTCTTTATTGAGTTTCTAACGGGGCTTACATTTGCTCGACAACTTCGATACCTAAAAGCTCGCTCAAGCCGTGTTTGATAGTCTTCGCGGTCAAATCACAAAGCAATAGTCTCGTCGGCCTTTTGTCCGGCCCGGCATCCAGAACCGGACAATTCGTATAAAAGCCGCTGAATTTCTGTGCCAGCTCGTACAGATAGGCGGTCAAGTAGTTCGGCCTGTAATCAGAAGCGGCCGCTTGTATTGCCTCGCCATACCGGCTCAAGGTTTTTGCCAGGTCCAGTTCAGCCGGCTCGGTCAGACTCAAATCGGTAATAGCTCTAAGTTCTTTCTCAATCTCTATGTTTTTTTCCTGTGCCTTTCGTTCAATTGATTTTATCCGGGCGTATGCGTATTGCATATACGGAGCGGTATTGCCGTCCATCGCTAACATCTTGTCAAAGCTAAAGATATAGTCGCTTGTTCGGTTGTTGGAGTAGTCTGCGTATTTGACGGCCCCGATTCCGACCGCTTTTGCAATTTCCGCTTTTTTATCTTTGTCCAGGTCAGGATTCTTTTCTTCGACGACGGCTTTTGTGCGTTCTACCGCCTCGTCGAGCAATTCTTTTAGTTTTACATTTTCACCTGAGCGCGTTTTCAGCGGAGCCCCATCTTCACCCAAAACGCTGCCGAACATCACATGCGAAAGCTCAATATCGTCGCTGACCCACTTCGCCGTTTTTGCAACCGCAAACAGCATCTCAAAATGCAGCTTCTGCCGTGCATCAGTAACATAAATTATGGCGTCTGCTTTTAACTCATCCACGCGATAACGCAGCGCCGCCAAATCCGTCGTCGCATAGAGATACGCCCCGTCAGACTTCTGAATAATAAACGGCAGCGGCTCACCCTCTTTATTCCTGAACCCCTCCGGAAAAACACAAACCGCACCATCGGATTCCTTCCCCAAACCTCTCCGTTGCAAATCCTCAACAACACCTGGCAATTCATCTCTGTATTCGCTCTCACCACGCACGTGTTCAGGTTTTAGCGTCACGTTCAGTCTATCATACATTTCCTGGTAGTGTTTTACCGACTGAGCTACAAGTAGCTTCCAACGGCCTACCCATGTTTGATCACCTGAGTGTAATCCAACAACAGCCGCACGAGAACGAGCAGCAAAATTTTCATCGGTGTCAAACAACTGTTTTGCTTCTTTGTAAAAAGCCTCAAATTCAGCTAATGTACTTGGAATAACACCAACTACCCTCCCTTCAAGTGCTTCAGCAGCTCTTCTCTCCATAAATGCAACGAGCATTCCGAATTGTGTGCCCCAGTCGCCGATGTGGTTCTGGCGGATGACCTTGTGGCCGAGGAATTCAAGCATTCGGCAGATGCAGTCGCCGATTATTGTGCTTCGCAGATGGCCGACGTGCATTGGCTTGGCGATATTCGGGCTTGAAAAATCAACGACAATAGTTTCTCGCACAACGGCTTTATCTACGCCGAGCCGATTACCAAGGTCGCTGTTAATTTCAAGCAGACTGTTTGCAATAAAATCGGCTTTTAGCCGTAAATTTATAAATCCAGGCCCCGCTATCTCTGGCGGCTCGCAGATATCGTCAACGTCTAAATTCTTTACCACCTCTTCGGCAAGCCGGCGCGGGTCGGTTTTCATTTTCTTGGCTAATGCCATTACGCCGTTGGCCTGATAATCACCGAATTTGGGGTCAGTCGACGGTCTTACAATAGCTGCGCAGTCGCTTCGACCGGTGGCAGTAGCCATCGCAGCACTAATTCTATCTTCAAGTATGTCAATAACAGGCTTCATTCAATAATCAATAATCAATAATCATTTATCAATATCGAAGATCCGGCGTCCGTTTGACGGAATCAATTTCTCTGCGTCGCCCCAGAGCAATTCCAAATCGTAGTAGTCACGGTATTCGCTGTCGAAGATATGGATTACGACATCGATAAAGTCGAGCAAAATCCAGCGTGCCTGCTCATAGCCGGCCCGGCCAAAACGCTGCAGGCCCTGTTTTTTCGCCGCCTCACAGATTTCGTCGGCGACGGTACGCATTTGTCTATCGCTTGTGCCGGTGGCGATTACAAAATAATCGGTTGCGGGCGATTTGCCCCTCAAATCCAGAACCACAATATCGCTGCAGCGCCGCCCTGCCGCTACTTCGGCTGCGGCCAGGGCAAACGCCTTTGCCTCTGCATCTCGCTTCTTTGCCAAATTACATCCTCATTTTTTTCAATAAAGAAAAGGGTGGCCCGTTCGGCCACCCTGATAGATTACAAATATTAGACAATAACGTCAACAAATTCAATATTGAAAGCGTAGATTAAAGAACATAACCAACTTAACGGCTTGAGAGAACGCTATTGAGAGCTGTGTTGCGAATAAAATCAGATATGCCCTTGAACCCAAGTTCCATCGCTGCATTGGCAAACAGTAGTTTCTCTTCGGCAGTTAATCTGACATTCACCTGTTCAGTTCGCCTTCCGGCAGATGCCGGCTGTGGGGGTCTTTGTCCGCATTCAATCATTGTCGCAATCGCAACCATCAGAGCATCTGCTGTAACCCTGTAGCACTTCTCAGGCGTCTTGGCATCTGCAAAGACGGTAGGAAGCTCAACAGAACTGCCGATAAAACCCAACCTCTCATTTCGCTCAAGTATGATACGATAATCGGCCACAATCTTCGTAGCTTTGCGCACAACCGACTCCTTAAAAGGCCGTTCGAGACCCTTAGATTTCGCCCCGCTCTTCGAGGAATTCTTTGAACTTCTTGACATATTCAACATCTACTTTCTTGTCATGTACCGGGATAAGCCAAGGAAGCTCTCCTTGCTTGACAAAAACCCGATACGGTTCATAAATTCTCTGCAGCTTCCAGCCGTGCGACTCAAATAACTCCAAAACTTTTTCAAAATCAACGTAATCGGCCATCTTCGTATCCCCACACTTTCAAAATGTTCTGCCAAATCCCTACCAATTGGTTCTGCTAAATGCAAGCAAAACCACTGCCCTCCTTGGCGGAACACCAAGAGCACCTCGACGATGGCCGTGATTCACATCGCCATACCTCTCCTGATGCTGATATATTTACTTTCTCATATTTAAAGTATAGCTCACGCTATACAAACTGTCAAGATTTTTTTTGCTTTTTTGCAAATATTTTTCAGAAATCGGCCTATTTGCCAAATCCGAGCCAGCTTCCAATAATGGGCGCGAACTTGACAATTATGCCGGCGAATACAACGCTGACCATACTCATCAGCTTGATAAGAATGTTCAAGCTTGGGCCCGAGGTGTCCTTGAACGGGTCGCCGACGGTATCGCCGACGACGCTGGCCTTGTGAGCTTCAGAGCCTTTTCCGCCATACGCGCCCTTTTCGATAAACTTCTTGGCGTTATCCCAGATGCAGCCTGCGTTGTTAAGGGTTACCGCCAGAACGAAGCCACAGGTGAGGCCGCCGGCCAGAAGGCCTATAACCCCCGCTACACCAAGGACAAGGCCGGTAATAAGCGGCACGAAAATAGCCAGCAGTGAAGGCAGAATCATTTCTCTCTGCGCGCCCTGGGTTGAGATAGAAACGCAGCGGGCATAATCGGGCTCGCCGGAGCCATCCATAATACCGGGGATTTCCCTGAACTGTCGGCGGACTTCATTGACCATATCACCTGCAGTTTTACCAACAGCCTTCATCGTCATTGCACAAAACAAAAAGGCCGTCATACCACCTAAAAACAGACCACACAGAAGCCTGGGGTTCATTATGCTCAAATCGTATGCCATAACAAAATCAGCAATGGTAGCCGTTGTTACATCGACGGCGTTTTCGACATTTAAAGGTATATCACCTTTGAAAAACTTGGTATTCCCAACAAGATAATAACCCTTATCGGCTTGACTGGCAAGCCAACCAACCCAGAAGCGAATGCTCCCGATTAACGCAGCCAAAAGTGCCAGAGCTGTTAGAGCGGCCGAGCCGATTGCAAAACCCTTTCCGGTCGCCGCGGTGGTATTGCCAAGGGCATCAAGGGCATCTGTTCTTTTGCGAACCTCTTCGCCCAGGCCGGCCATCTCAGCGTTACCGCCTGCGTTATCGGCAATCGGCCCGTAAGCATCGGTAGCGAGCGTAATACCGAGCGTTGACAGCATACCAACAGCGGCAAAGCCAATGCCGTAAAGCCCCATAGCCACATTGGTAAAACCGCCCGCAAAACCAAAAGCACAGATGATACAGGCCACAATGGTAATGACCGGCAAGGCGGCGGAATACATACCGGTTGCAAAACCATTTATAATCACTGTTGCAGCCCCCATCTCGGCCTGCTTGGCGAGCTGGCGTGTGGGCGAATACTCATCAGAAGTATAGTATTCTGTGAACTGGCCGATAAGGACGCCTGCGACCAGCCCGGCGACGACCGAGCCAAAGATGCCCCAGCTAATCCATTCGGCCCAGACCAGGCCTGCGACGGCAAGAATAATCAGAATCGAACTTCCCAGAGTTCCGAAAAGCAACGCCCGAAGCAAATTCTTCTGCGTCGCATCTTCCTTGCAGCGAACGAGAAAGACCCCAACGATAGAAAGAATGATGCCTACTCCGGCAACGAGCGTGGGGGCCAGAACCGCCTTCAACGGGTCCATTCCTTTCCCTGCCAGTACGCTCACCGACAAGGCGGCGCCAAGCGCTGCGGTTGCGAATATCGAGTTGCAGTAGCTCTCGAACAGGTCCGCACCCATACCGGCAACATCACCAACGTTATCACCGACATTGTCAGCGATTGTGGCCGGGTTGCGGGGGTCGTCTTCAGGAATGCCCGCCTCGACCTTGCCTACCAGGTCGGCACCGATATCCGCGGCCTTGGTATAAATACCGCCGCCGACACGAGCGAACAATGCCTGCGTGGAGGCGCCCATACCAAAGGTGACCATCGTAGTGCTAATCTCTACCAGCTTGCGGCTGGGGTGCATCCCTTCGGGCACGAGGGTCAGGCCGAGGAATTCGAGGCCTTGCCTCATATGCTCGGCCGTATAGATGAGCTTGTCAAGAATCAGATACCAGACTGTGATGTTGAGCAGGCCGAAACCAACAACAATAAGGCCCATTACCGCACCGGAACGAAAGGCAACCTGCAATCCCTGGTTCAAACTCTTACTGGCACCTTGAGCAGTTCGGGCCGAGGCGTTGGTTGCCGTCTTCATACCCAAAAAGCCGCAAAGGGCGCTGAAGAAGCCGGCCGTTAAAAAGGCTACAGGCACAAATGGGTTCTGCATACGTAAATATGCCATAGCCGTAAAGACAATAAAGAGAAACAGGAACACCAGGGCCACAACCTTGTACTGACTGAACAGATATGCATAGGCCCCTTCACGGATGTGCCCGGCAATGGTAACCATCTTCTCATTGCCTTCGGGGGCAGCCATCATCTTCTTATAAAATATGTAGGCGACGACCAGAGCAGCCACCGAGGCCAGAGGGGCAATCAACCACTCCGTGGGGATGCCGGTCGCAGCGGCTGATTCGCCGGCTTGCGACGCGAAGACCGTCGATGCCGGGGCAAGAAACGAAACCAAAAACGCGACAGAGTGCTTAAAAAATTTCACTTTTCCCGCTCCTTGTAGACTTTAACTATATTTTCTCTACACACACATCCCTATGTGCAAAAATACATAAGATTGCCTGCAGTTTAACCAAATAGAGATGTTCTTCAAGTGTTTTATTATGGAAAGCGAAAAACTTAAAACGAAAAATGTAAGACCATAACGTAAAATTCAAAAGTTTTAAATTTCAATTGCATTTTTCGCTTTTAGCTTTGAATTTTCAGTTTTTATGTGTGGTAATCCGCGTTGATTGTAACATATTCGGCGCTTAAATCGCAGCCGTAGCAAAAATCACTTGCCTCTCCCGCCCCCAAATCGACTGTTATTGTGTGTTCGGTTTGTGAAACGATTTTACTGGCCTTTCTTGCATCAAACTTTTTAGGGGCACCGTTCTTAAAGACGGTTATATCGCCGAGCTTACAGGAGAGCTTATTTGGGTTTAGTTTTACGCCTGCTGAACCGACTGCACAGATAATTCTGCCCCAGTTGGGGTCGCCGCCTCCCACAGCGCATTTTACCAGCGGATAATCGGCTATCGCCCTGCTTGCTCTTGCAGCATCGGCTTTTGTAGCCGCACCTTCGACGACGACCTTGAACATCCGCGTCGCCCCTTCGGCATCAAGCGCCATCTGTTTGACTAAATCCTCGCACAAATCCGCTAATGCTCCGGCGAATCTTTTATATCGCGGACATCGGCTCACTATCGGGCGGTTGCCAGCTAAGCCGGAAGCAAAAATTATTGCCGTATCATTAGTGCTTTGATGGCCGTCAACAGTCAGCTTGTTCAGCGAATTGCCGATAGCGGTTTTCAATGCCTTACCTAACAGCGGTTTGCTTATCACAACATCTGTCGTAATGAAGCAAAGGGTCGTTGCCATATTAGGGGCAATCATACCGGCCCCTTTGACCGCGCCGGCTATCGTAATTTTTTTACCGGAAATTTCGATTCGACGGACAGCCTGTTTTGGCTTAGTATCGGTCGTCATTATCGCCTTTGCGAAATCCAGCCCGGCTTCAGACGAAGCTGAAAGTTTCGCCGCCGCTTTTGAAATGCCTGCGGTGATTTTTTTGATTGGCAATTGCTCTCCGATAATGCCGGTCGAAGCAACTAAGACATTATGCGGGTCAACTTCAATTTGCTTAGCTGTTTCGCTGCACATTGTAATTGCGTTTTTGATTCCTTTTTGCCCTGTACAGGTATTGGCATTGCCGGAATTGACAACTACCGCTGAAATGCTTGGGCTTTTTATATGCTTTTTACTGATGATTACCGCCGCTGACACGATTTTGTTGGTTGTAAAGACCGCCGCCGTTTTCGCACCGGCTGGACAAACAAGCAGTGCCAAATCGGGCTTGCCTGATTTCTTAATCCCGCAGCGCACCCCCGCCGCCAAAAACCCCCTCGCCGCAGTAATAGTATTATTTGCCATTGTATCCTCACAAAAAACAGGTGGCTGTCCCTATTTAATCATAATCAAAAACAGGTGGCTGTCCCTATTTTATCGTCCCTATTTAATCCTATGGGAAATATTTTCTTCCTCGATTAATTTTCGATAAAACTCGTTCAGTTTGTGTTTGTTCCTTACCATTAAAGCCAGACCACCTCTTTAAGTCTCATGGGTTTGTGCTGCGCACAGGACTTTCACAGTATTACTTTCAGATTCAGGTGTTTTTCCATGGGACTGAAATCTCTGTCATCGTGTAATAAGGGCAAATTACTTGAGATGCAAAACGTTGCGATGATAACATCAATCGTTTTTCTGACCGTGACGCCCTTTTTTCTTAAACGACGGTAATTTTCAGCGCTTTTGACCGCTAACTCCTTTCCGAGCATCTGCCTGAAAACAAGAGAACCGAGCAATCGCTTGGCCTTGTTGAAGTCCTTGTCATTTTGGAATCCCTGAAGAACCTCTGTCAGGATGAGGTCTCCAACAACAATCAATTCATTGCCCAGGAAAGAATCCAGCAGATTTGTCTGTCTTGTAATTTTGCCGTTGAAATAATCAATCCAGACCGAAGAATCTACGACTATCATTTGTCTGTTCTCATTTTATTTAAGTCACCCGCCCACTTTAGTTTGCCACGAAAGCTTTTGATTCTTTTCTGGTGATTTACCTCGATGAGTAATTTTAGTCCCTCTTCAATGGCCTTTTTCTTGGTTTTGAAACCGGAAAGCTTAAGAGCAGATCTGACCAGATTATCATCAAGCACAACATTCGTTCTCATTATGAAATCTCCCTAAATGTGTAATTTTTACATAATTATACACATTCGACAAGGCTGTTCAAGAACAAATTATTACGAATTTTGAAAAATTTTTCCTAATAAACATAAGCTCGTAGATTGTGCTGTGCACACCGCAACATCTATTTTTCGTGTCTGGATTGCTTATTTAAAGCCAGACCACCTCGCCGAGAACATGGCGAATCCAGGGGGGATATTCCTGTTTCATCTTCCCTATTTCCTCTCTGGTGTAAGGGAAAACATCACAGCAAATTGAGAGATTATCAGGGAGAAAATCCGGGATTCTGTCCAGGAAACGCTTGTCGCTTTGCCGCAGAATTATAAGCAGGTCTACATCGCTGGCTGGACCGTATGTGTCGTTAGCGTAAGAGCCAAAATAACCCACCCGTTCTACTTCCGGGCGCATCCGCTTGAGACTTTTCGCGTAATCTCTTAACTGACGCAAAACCTTGTCTTTATCGGCGAAGAAAACTTTTACAAAATTTGATGATTCCCTACGCATTTTCAGGCCAACCAATCTCTCGATCTATCGGGCATTTCTTAGTCCTTTAAAAAACAGAACAAAATAGGAACGTTCACCTATTCTATAATTATAAACCAAAATAGCTCTTTTAGCCAGGCGTTTTTTGCACTGGAACATAACTGCTGTCTAAAGACTTGTTGTGTCTCTTGAGCGCCGGTCTTTAATTGCTTCCGGGCCATTGCTAAGAACTCCCTTAATCGCCATATCTCTAAAATCAGCCATCGGGTCATAAAATTTCTTTTTCAGCTCGACCGTATTGACCATCATGCCAGCGCGATTTGACTTTAACTGGCGGACAATTTTGCCGTCCGGCGCAATTATGCACGATGAATACGGCGAATAGTACCCGCTTGAATTCGCCATACTCACCCAGAAGTAATTCGTCGCCGCCCGGCACTGCATCGTCTGTCGCATAATATGAGTGTGTACACTCGGCCCTTTCTGCCGGGCATTGTAAAACGACTGGAAAATGCAGTTGACTTTTTGTTTATACAACTGCCTGTAAATCTCCGGAAACCGCAAATCAAAGCATATCAGCAGCGAGCATTTTACACCATTAACGTTAAAGTTCACAAATCTATCGCCCGGCGTATAACGCCGTAATTCGGCCTTGATGCAAAATCTCTTGTCGTAGCGGCCAACGATTTTGCCGTCCGGCCCTATCAGGTACAAACTGTTGTGCGGTCTATTCGGTCTGGTTAATTTGTGTGTACTGCCCAGCACAACCCAAAGGCCAAGTTTGGCCGCAAGTGCCATAATCTTCTCGGTCTCTTCCTTCAACAGTGCCCAATCGTACCCGTCGAATGTCGGAAAGTCAGTGCCCACATAGCCGCTAAGGGCGCACTCGGAAAAATGAACTATATCGGCATCGGCCTTACTCGATTTGCGCAAAAATCCGCAGATTTGCCGGCTGTTGCGCCCTATAGAACCACCTACGGCGAATTGACATGTAGCAACTTTCAGCACACGCCCAGCCATTAAAACTCCTACATCACTTCTGAGAACCCCTCTCCAACGGAACCGGAGCGTATCCAACGAACTGCACCTTAGGTGTCTCCGGATCATCGTGCATTATTCTCAATTTCTCAACATGAGCTTTGATTGCTTCAAGCATCCGGACTCTCTCATCTCTTATCCTGCGCCGCTGTTCATACTGCACACGGGCTAAATCAAGATCTCTTTTTTTAGCAGCCGCTTCCCGTTGCATCTTTTCTAATTCTTCAAGCTTGCTTTGCAGCACATTCAATTCGTCCTGCACATCCTTAAGATTTGCCTGCAGTTCATTTTTGACCTGTTCACTAACTTGTTGTTCCGCCCGCTTATTAAGATTTTCTATATTAGCTTGGACTTCCTTTATTTCCAGAACACAATTGTCTCGCTCAAGTTCCAGACGATTAAGTCTCACGGTGATTGGATGCGGGTAACTATGCTCTTCAAGATCGGTGAAACCCGATGCCTTACGAACATCAGCCATCGCCTTTTCAGCCAAATTCAAATCTCCTTGAACACTATGTCGCCGGTTCGCAAGCTCTGTGAGCTTAGCAGCAATCTCGATCTTTTTTGTGCTTTCTTGTTTGCGAAGAAACAAATCCACCATTTCGTTCACTATGTCCGCCGCTTCCTGAGCATCGCTCCAGGTCATTGAAAGCACAACAAACTCGGAATCCTTGTCGGCATAAGCACTGAAATTCTTCCTTAAATCCTGATAAGCTTTGAGAATGCAATGTCCTACATTTATAGTCTTTCCCTGTTTATCAAACTTAGCAAAGCGGCGAAACCACTGGGTTTGTCGCACTTTATCCCTGTCAATCAATTCCAGCAGAGTACTCTGCTGTTTTATAAAAGCCATTTGCGTTGTTCGGAAGTAATTGTGGTTTAAGGTGGTTATAAAAACTTCAAATTGTATTTACCCCGCTGTTTTGCTGTAAGTGCTTATTTTTCTTCACGCAAAAAAAGAATTGTCCCAGATTGACCCCAAA
>JAUVYQ010000250.1 GCA_030603035.1 Phycisphaerae bacterium
TTGTTCATTATTTAAGATCCTAAAATAAGATATAGCGAAATTACTACGTGTGGTAATTACCATAAAACGAAACCTTTGTCAAGGGAAAAACGAAATAAAAATGCGAAATTTTATTACGCTGTTTAATGGTAAGGCGAAACATTCTAAGCCCTCGAATTTTTCCGGGGGATATACACGGGGGCTTCGAGGAGAGATTGGAGCTTCTACGCGGCAAATACGAAGCCTGAACGGATTTTGGCGGAGGCCTCTGCCCTTCAAATCGGGGGGGGGACCGGTTGGCCAACAGCCTCTTGCCGTTATATGCATAAATTTATGCACGCAGATGCATAAAATCCTGAATATTTTGCAACGGTTTGGCCTCGGCGATGCAAGCCGAGGCCGTAGGCTGCCGGTGCCAGGCAGCCGTTAAAATTTGCTGCGATGAGCAGCAGTTGAGGAGCAAAGCGACGAATCCTATGGAGCACATTGTTGTACGCAGCAAGCAGTTTTTTTCGACTTGAGGCTTGGCACGGACGCAAGCGACATGCGCCTTGAGCGTAGCGGCCCCGAACGAACGGAGAGAGTGAGCCTGTAGCGAAGCGGAAGGGCGACTGTAGCGAAGCGGAAGTCGAGGGCTTGCCGAGCCAAACGAAACAAAGAAAAAAACTGTTCGCGGAGTGCTCAATGTGCGACCAGCTAACGGAGAAGAAAAACGGGCCACGAGCGGAGTTCGGGACGCGGGCCGGCACCAGCCGGTCCGGTAGTCGCGGCCCTACGCAGCGACGGCCCGTTTTTCTTCGTAGTGGTGTAATAAGTAGAACTCTTGTAATAACTATTAAGACTGCTGACCATAATGAGGGTGGTGGGTGGGCTTGGCCGACGGCGACGACGAAGGAGGCGGCGACGGGCCGTGAGGCGAAGCCGAACGGCAACTCGACTTCACCATTGTATTTATCCCTGGGGATAGCGGATAACCCAGGTTGGCACGAGGTTGCGAAAGCAACCGCAGTGCCAACCGGTAGAATGCTCTAAGGCGAAGAATGATGAAAGCCATAGTATAGCTCCACAGCGGAGTATGATGTAAGCCGTAGTATAGCTCCAGTGCGCATCATGATAAAAGCCATAGTATAGCACATGTGCGGATGCTGTTATAAAGCCATAGTATAGCACATGTGCCTTAGATGTTTCTGAAGCTTTTTTATATGCGGATGTACGTTTCGATTTGCATCCGATGTGGATTAGATGCGTATGGGTTCCTATGCATAGCGACAGCGTATGGGGCTTTTGTAGGGTGAATAGAGGTGAAATATTGTAAAGGTATACATGAAATTTTGATGCGGTGTACGAAATATGTTGATGAAAAAAAAATCTTTTGAACTTGTGAAACTTTTTGTAAATTTTTTGTAACTTTTTGTGAAACTTTTTTTTTGCTTTGTTCGATTACTATTTCCAGACACTTAGATATACTGATATTGCCTTATACACTCCTCTATTGGAGGGATCCCCTGGTTGTTTGCGGTTTTTGCTTGCTGATCCGTAATTCGGCGTGGAGTTGTTTGTGATCTGGCGGTGTCATGTTGCGTAGGTTGCATCTGCGATTGTCTAAGCTGTTGAGGTTCCGATGATGACATTCCATGTTGCTGTGCGTGTTTGCTATAATGCGGTGCAAGAAAAAATCGTGTTCTTGCCCGTTGATCCAGTAGCGACGTTTGGCATACCAACAGTGCCTACTTTTGACAGCTCGCCAGTAGTATTGATTCAGGTCCTCAAAGCGTTCTGCGTCAACTATAGTAAATTTGCCTTTACTTAGTTTTAGCACCGTTTGTGGTGTCGATGACTTTGTCCGCTTCGTGAGCATGATTACCCTGAATTTCATCATCGGTTTTTTTATCTTCGTCGTCACCGAAGATACGAGCGATGAGGCGTAGTATCGCCATCACAAATTGAATTGTCTTAAACCAATCTTGTCCGAAGTGCATTAGGTTGGTTCCTCCATGTCGAAGTGGTTAGATGCGAGTCCAGTTATTTTGACATCCGGTCGGTCTGCCATTTTCACTTTGACAAGTTCGTAAATCTGTCGGGCAGTCTCGCGGTCAGGGACTTCCCGTCTAAGGGTTATTGTTAAAATCATTTTGTCCGCCATTTTTTAAGCTCCTATAGTTTCATTATGTATGCAAGTTTGTACCAGGGGGGCTGTCCATCCTGGTTATCGGTTGTTCCGGTTGCCGGGTTGCTGCTTGTTGCGTTTGTAAGGTCTGAACCGGCTTGGAGATTAAGTCCTGCACCGAGTGTGTGTTGATGACCGTTGCCGGTGAAATCGTGGTTGTGGTTGACAGCTCCGCCGGTGTCATCTACAGCACCATCGTTTTCAGCTCCTTTGATGAAACGGTTACGCAGATCAGGTGTGCCGTTGTTTCCATCGCATAGAGCGAATCCACT
>JAUVYQ010000247.1 GCA_030603035.1 Phycisphaerae bacterium
AGAAAATTAGCTAATCTACTCCACTCGAGAGGCTCCTTCTGACCCAGATTATTAGCGAGAGAAACGATTAGCAACTTTGCTGCCGGGACATTGCCATTACGCAAGTTAGTCTGGAGATCTTCGACAAGCGTACAAACGTTGGCGGTTTCTTCATCATTCAACATTTTCCTGCCCTTTCAAAAAGCGTTAAATATGAGGTCGCCCCAATAGCGACATTATGGAAATTGAGAATAAGGGTAACGCGACAACCTGTCAAGGGCTAAATCGACATTTATTTTGCGACACTTTTTTAATTCGATTTAAACGATCGGTCCGATTTAGGTCGCACTTTACCACAACTGCGACATTTTCCCAAAAACGGCGAAAAATGTCTAAATAGTTAGGGGTGGCGGAGAGTCTCGGGCCAGGGGGGAAAGCGCACAGGGGCCGCGCCTGCAAAAAGCAGGTGTTGGAGGGCCAGTTGACCGGAGATATGCCACTACAGACAATCCTGAGGCCTTGTCAAGATTAGGGAGGGGCGGCGCCACCTGGTGAAAACCGCAAAAACGCAAGCACAGAGCTGGACGTAACTTACAGCTGAAAATCGCCGGCTGGACGGCGCTTATTCCGGAGCAAGGCAGAGGGCCGGGAAAAACACCAGGCAAATCAAATGGCCCGGATTCTGTGATCGCAGCAATGCGATTCAAGAGCCATTTGCCGTCGGTGTTTGTCACTATGAGGACTATGAGCAGCCCAATTACTGCCGGAGCGAGCGGAGCGAGCGACAGGAGCGAGAAAAGCGAGCGACGCCGCAGATCAGCCAGCCGCAGGCGTTCCAGCAACCCCTCAACTGAGGGGTAGGGGTGGGAATTGGCCGAAGTTAGCGACCCTACGTTCATAGCGCCGGCCTTGCCGGCAACCGAGCAGCTGCCCAGAGCGATTTTGGACAATTCGGCGGTGCCTCACCGCCCGGCTCGACGGGAGCCGATTGGGGAAAGAGTCTGAGAAAACCCACTACAGGGGGTTGTCTCATATCGGCAAACGGAGCGGCCATTCATGGCCCGACGGAAGGCGTCTGCGGAAGCACAGGGGAAATAAGAAGACGACAATCCGGCAGCAGAAACACAAGAGAAGCCGGGCTCTAGCCCGGCTTTCTCGGTTAGCCCGCCGGTCTTTAGACAGCCTACCCTTGGGGCAAGACTCGGAAAGCAGGGAACCGGCGGGCCCCAGGGGGGGCGAGCGAAGCCGAGCCGGGGAGCGGAGCCCCCCAGCGCGACAGCAGAATTGCCGACGCCAATGAACTACATGCGGCACCTTAGCCAGCGAATTGCACAACCGAATGAACTACACACGGGACCTTAGCCTGCGGATTGCACAATCCAGTGAACTACATGCGGGACGCGCGCCTGCGGATTGCCCACGCGAATGAACTACATGCGGGGCGCGCGACTGCGGATTGCCCCGCGAGCGAACTACATGCGGGGCGCGCGACTGCTGCGTGCGCTCTGGGCCGCTGAGGCCCAAGCGCGGATCTTTACTTAATATGCTCCATGGACTTAGAGAATGAGATAAGCCTTTGAATCCCGACAGTGTCATACTCGAACCATTCCTCGATAATCTTGCCATTCTTGATACGCGATATGGAAATATGCGAACCCCTGGCAATACCATCGGGGAAATAATGCATGTACTGAGATGAATCAATGGGACATTCCCAGACACATCGAACAGCAACTCTGTCCTTGACCGCAAAGATGTCCTCGATGCGGTACTTAAGCTGAGGCAGACGATTATGAACGATACGGCAGGAAAGTTCATACTCGGGCCAGGCAATAGGATCCTTAAAATCTGGTGCATGTTGAAAGTAATCCGGTGAATGAAGATCGGCAAAAGAAGACCAGTCACCATCCCTGAAGGCAAAAAACGAAAGCTTGACGATGTCGATGTTCTGTTCCTCGAGCGAAATCGACTCCGGTTTAGAGGCACAAAGTGCAACAACAACCAATAGAATAACGACAATAGCAACCGCAATTAAAGTTTTCATGTTACAGCCCTTTCAGAAAAAAGATCAGAAACAGTTAAATCGATATTAAATTATCGGAATAAACAGCAAGGAAGGCAAGAACAAAGCCGAACAAAGTACAGAACGAGGGAAAGACGCCCTGGGGCGCCGGCAGATAATCTGTCGGATGGGAAAATACACCATAAAACAAGAGGTACCTTAATACTAGATCGATGCAGTTATTCGATCACAGGCGATCCTGAGAAGAAAAATATCAGACAAAAACGGGGTTTTGGCCAAATAGCGAAAAACGGACCACGTGGGGCGAAAAGACCGGCAGTGAGGCAAACAAAGAGAAACCGGACGCTGCGGCGATATCCAAAAACCAAAAGTGAACCAAAAACTGAGAATGGACTTGCAAAAAACAGTGTAGTTTGCGTAAAATGAAGGCCGATTTGATATGCAGTAGTTTGTTAAACTAGACATTTTTGAAAATCAAAAGCAGAATTTTGAAAGGGGG
>JAUVYQ010000325.1 GCA_030603035.1 Phycisphaerae bacterium
GTCCAAAAGAGCGCGTCGTCGACGAAGGTGCGGGAGTGAAGGTGATTTATAGTGAGGCCCCCCACGCCGGCGGTGAGCCGGCACAGCCGTCCCCGGCAATAATCCCAGGGCAATGGCCGACCGTACCGACGTAGATGGCGCCGGCAGCCGGCGTACCCCAGGCCAAAGTCCCGACTGCGCTTTTACTTATCGGGGCCGGCCTTGTTGTCGTCTACGTTTTATTGAAAAGGTGAATTTTATGAAAACCGATTTTGAAGAGCAGCTTCAGCTGGTAAAACAGCTGGGCTTTCGGTCGGTCCGGGAAATACCGATCAACCTGGCTGTCGTAGTATCCGACAAGGAATTTAATCTGGCCGGCAATTATTTCTACATCAAAGACGCTCCGAGCTCCGAAGTTTACATCGAGGTAAAAATCAATTCGAGCGGTGCAGGCCCGATAAGCTGGACCAAACAGACCGGCTTCGTTCATCCGTTCAACAGGCTTTATATCACAACGCCCACAGGCCAGACGGGCACAATGAAAATCCTGATCGCTGCCGAGGCCCCGCATTTTTTTGAGGTGTTGGATCATCGAATTGAAACACAAATATTGGGATCTTTAGATTTAGGTTTACAGCCAAATGAACGCACAGTCGGTCTCGAATCAGTTAATATGGCTTTAGCATATGCGGGCCGCAGAGGCTATCATATACAGTCAAAAAGTACAAATACCGGAAAAATCTATATTGGCATAAGGTACGACGTATCAACAACGAAATGGTCTATTGAATTGCAGCCGGGCCAGTTGTGGTATACGGATAATTATCGTGGAGAAATCTGGGCCATATCAGATACAGCAGATCAAAAAACAGGACTTATGGGCTGGTAAAAAATGGAACTTTCACCACCACTGTATTATCAGAAGCCGACGGGCAAGCTGTGGTTGGCAAACACACAATATAATCTCGTTGATGCCGTCGAGACGATCGTTGAACTTGATGGGATACCGACAAATTTTGACGATGAAATTGAAGATCCTTTCGCTCACAGAATAACACCAGGAAAGCAGGGATTTTATGATATTAAGGGCCAGGTGGCTTTCAATAGTGTCGTAGCTCTTAAAAATTACCTTGTGAGTATAAGGAAAAACGGTGTTACTGAACTGGTAAGGGATTATTTTCATTCAAGCCTTGCCGACGACATAATGGGCTTTGTCTCTAATCATGTATTCTTATTGGCCGGAGACTATATCGAGCTATACGCCGCTTCTTATTCAGGCGATAACACTGTCGATATAATATCAGGGTTGTCCCGCACCTTTTTATCTGTTCAAAGGGTGAGATAATATGCCAAGAACCGAAATCGAACAAAATTTTGTCTTGACTCCGGGGGACGTCGTGTACCTGTACTTCAAGGCGCCCGGGCCGGCCTGGATGAAGTCGATCGAGTGCGCAATGGTCGAGAGCGCCGTCGAAAACAACGCCGAGTTTGAAATTGTATCCGTCGATTACTGGCAGCCGCAGCGGGTGATCTACGAAGTCGAAGTCCAACAGACGAACCCGGTCATTGTGACGGTCGGGCTTATAGTGGCCGCG
>JAUVYQ010000161.1 GCA_030603035.1 Phycisphaerae bacterium
ACTATGGCACAAAGTCACCGGAGATAGCAAAATTGTACATATCAAGGCTGTCACGAATCCAACCAATTCGGTAAAGCATGCAGCCAGGTACTCTGCAGAGCCATGCGATTTAAGTACACTGAACCTGGTCGATGGCCTCGAACTTTATTACGCTCTGCAGGGGAGACGCCTGGCCGGCACATGGGGTACTGCTCGTATGATCTCTTTTCGACCGAAACCAGATCCTGATGCAAAACTCTGGATACAAATCGGCTCTTATGACATGGTCCGTTCTCTTAAGGATTCAGATGATTTCGCTGAGCAAATTTGGAAAGCGTATCGTTTGGGGAAGCCTGTTGACAGCGGCGTCAGCATGTTTCAAAGAGCCGTCGAAATGTACGACAAACACATGCGTTCTCCTCCGAAGTTTGACCCGCAAGGAAGGTTTAATTTCGCCGCATAAATTCATTTACGAAAGGGAAGAAAATGCGAATCGACCGAATTGCAGACATGATTTTTCAAATAACTCTAACAAACAACGAAGCCGAAAAAATTTCCGATCATACCGAAATCGATTTCCATCGACACCGACTTGTTGCTAACAGAATCGGTTCGAGATTGTTAGCGTACATGACCGAATCTTCTAAATTCCCACACTCAAGGAGACCAAGTCTCTACTTGGAGATTTTCAAAGATGGGCACTGACCCCGAAACACCGGCTTACGAAGAAGGCGTCAAATGTGTTGTCTGTTGGGAGCTCCTGTTCGATGACATTACTCCGAAATATATTGAAGTTGATTTCTCCGGTGTTGAAGCTTGCCCAGGTGCACCTTTGGATGTTATCAACGGTACTTTCCTTTTGACGCAAAGCGTTGATGAGTGTTTATGGTCCCTCGTTTGGGGTGTATATTTTATCGATTTTCGTTTACGTCCAGGCGAATCACGACTCCGAGCCGGCAGCCCAGGCCTTGTTTGTTTCCAAAGTATTGTCGCCGATGATTGTATCGATGCTTTTGTAAATCAAAATGTTTGTGGTGTTGGTCCTGTATATGGTGAAAACGGATACGGACTTTGTTATTGGGGACCAACAATTGGACCGTGAAATGTCATTTACCAACCAACCGAAAATTATTGCACAAGAAGTCAACGAGCGAGTCCTCATTGGTGAGTTCGGAGGGTTCCTCATATTTGCTTTTCGTGATATCGGTATGAACTTTACACCACTACCCAAAACATGGTACGAAGAGGAGGTCGATACAGAAACAACTCGAACGATTCGTTTTGCAAAGCGTTCCGACCACACCGGAATCCTGTTCAAAATCGACAAACATGCTTTTTATGATCATACAGAATAAAAACAATGAAAAAAACCAAAGAAGTATACTATAAGTCCAACAACAATCTAACGATAATCCCATCAACAAATCTTAAAAAATCTACGACACACCCACTATGCTAATGAATACACAAGGCGACCAAACCACCACCACCAACCATCATCAATCAATGAACCATCAACCATGGACAAAATATTCCCATGAATTTATTTTCAAAATTATTCAACATTTTTTTAACATTTCAAAAACTTTTGAAAATCGAGCTTTTAATTTATATAGTGATATAATAGCGAGTTCACCCGCCCACCCACCCTCTCAAAACAAAGCCCCGGGCGCCGACGTTTTCCCAACGGCTTCGCAACGGCTTCGCAAAAGCCTCGGGCGCTAGCCATGTTTTGGCATGCATTTTTACCGGCTTCGCAAAAGCTTCGGGCGCTAACATATGTTGCTTCCCTAATTGTTTTTTCTTACGTAATCCGGGACCCACCCCCGTTAAGTCTTTCTTTTGTGGTCTCGGGGGGGCTCCGGCTCGCCCCCCCGGAACCCCCCTCGCTTCGTCCTTGGTAGGGTCCCTTGCTTTAATCTTCCCGACCGGAGAAAATACAGAAGCGGAACCAAGGACGAAGAATACAGAAAACACAGATACTTTCTGGGGGCCGCCCGTGTAAAATGAACATATGTTTTTCTGCCAGCACCGTCCTTGAGTTATTTTATTCGCCTGGCTACCAAGCCCTCGCAGAACCGAAATCGTCATATCCGCCCTTAAATTCGAACGGCGGTTGGATATGATGAGTACACCCTGAGTACAGGGCGATTTCGGTCCCACGAAATTTGGATACGCCAGGCTCTAATACAGAACGTCGGCGACTTCGTCACACGACGTAATACAGAGCCGGTCGGCGACTTCGTCACACGCCCAGCAACTTCGGCCTGCTGGCCTGCGGACGCCGGACCTGACGGTCCGGAAAAATGCTCTTTTCCTCTCATCTGTCCCGGAATGGTTCCAGAAATTAATACTCAATTTTGGGGGGTGATTCCGCATTTTCGGACCGTTTACCCCCAGTTGTGCCGGTGTAGTATCTCCCACAGCAGATTTTTATGTTGATTTCAGGTCCTACCAGCCGATACCATATCCAGTATGGCAAAGAAAACCGAATCAAGATGTTGCGTTTGCGGTACGATTGTTGACCCAGGTGTTTGTTTCTGCTGCAGGTTTTGTCAGCGTTCTAAGTTCAACGATGACCTCCTTGCAAAGATCAAACCCAAACCCAGAAAACCCAGGAAGAAAAAGAGCAAACCAAAATGATTTTTAGATCTAAAATTGTAATCTTGGTCCTGCTTGCAATCTCTTCCGGTTGTCACATTCCCGAAAAACGAATCGATTACGATTCCGATCCTGTAATCGATATCCTTAAAGATTTGCAAACCACCAATGCAACCAGTGCTCCCTTGAATCCTTTTGCAGTTCCAATCGGTGCCGGCCTTACCGGAATCATCGCTATGCTCGAAGCTTTACGACGTGTCGAAAAAGGCAAACGCAAATATGCGGAACATGAATTGAACAATAACAAAAAACACAATTCTTAACTCTTAGGAGGTAGTATCATGCAAATTAAATTTGGTGCTGGTATAATCGAAGCTCGCGGAAGTATCGCCGGTATGACTTTTAGTCGTAACCGTTCCGGTGCATACGCCAGGGCACGAGTGAAACCAGTCAACCCAAACACCGACCGTCAAAATGATGTCCGTGCTGCAATGGCTTTCCTGACTGACAGGTGGTCGCAAACTGTGACCAATGCTCAGCGAATCGCCTGGAACCTTTACGCTTCCAACGTTAGCATGCTCAACGGACTGGGCGAGTCAATCCATCTGTCCGGATTCAATCATTACATCAGGTCAAACGTAATCGCAAAAATGATTGGCTTGACAGTTATTGACGCAGGTCCGGTTGTTTTCGAGTTGCCGGCCCAGGACCCGACTTATGCTATCACAGCTTCAGAGGCAACACAGCAAATCAGTGCTGCTTATGATGCCGCAATGGACTGGGCAAGCGAAACAGGAGCTAATCTTATTCTGTTTGGTGGTAAGCCACAAAATCCACAACGTAACTTCTTCGGCGGCCCCTGGCGTTTATATGGCCAGATGGCCGGCATTGATGCTGCACCTCCTGCAAGTCCTCATGTTGGTGTCAGTTCTTACGCCATTGCCGAGCTTCAACGTCTATGGGGCTATGCCAGAATAAGACGATTAGATGGTAGGCTCAGCGAACCGTTCCGTTCTGATTGCTTTGTAGCTGCGTAATATTTCTTAACTTCCGGGCACAGATGGACGTTAGGAGATGAGTTATGCCGAGCCCAGTTCGACCATGGCCATATGCCGCCTTGTGCATAGCACAGTGGCTTCACATTGCCCCTACACTTTCGGTGTACGTAATATTCCGCCATCCAATGGACCAGAACCTCAAACCCCCACTTGCAAAATGGATCGTCGATGTCGATGGTGTACCAAAAACTCCTGCCTCGAGCGCTTGGTCTGATGCTTATACTTTGGTTTTGACGGTTGCTGCAATCGCTGTTTTGCCATCAGTTGTTAAAGTCGAATACGATGGACCCCATGTAGATCTGCAAACCACTTGGTATAAACAATGGGAACCCTGGGGACCTATTGTCGCAGATTCTTTTCAAATCATTCCAATCAATACGATTGTTATATGGTATGGTTTGATAGTTAATATTCCTTCTGGTTGGGTTCTCTGTGATGGTAACAACGGCACCCCCGACTTACACGCATTGTTTGTTGTTGGTACAACTATCATCGGTGAGGAAAAAGCCCTGGCCGGCTCTGCAACTCATGTCCACGATTTCACCACTGACGGCCACTGGCATGCTTTGCTGACCGCACCATCCCCTCACCTTGCCCACGGTCCGGACCATCGTTCAATTACCGATATAAAAGTTGACACCGGCACAACAGATTCCCAATACCATTACCCACCATGTATGAGACTTGCTTATATTATGAAAGTGTGAACCATGTTAAATCTTGTGATCACAATTCGTGGAACTGTTGACGATACAACCGAGGCTCAAAGGATCCTCGGTTACATTGAGGATTTTCTCGAAACGTACCCAGAGGATGAATTGATAGCCAAATGCAAAACCACACAGGAAATCATCAATGGCTAACAAAATAAAATTCGTGACGGGGATAGGGCTCTGCAGGCGTGCAACCCGAGCACGTCACGATGTCCGTAGCAGGAGTACTGGCAACGTGTCTGTCCCACGGTTATCCTTCTGGGAGCTTCACACAGCTCCTGGCTCAAACCTGACAGCACGCCAGCTACTTTGGGTTTATCTAACCGGGGCGGGCTATCTACCCGCCCTGCTTTTTCCCCTGGTGGACCTGCTATGGACCCAAAGCGATAAACGCAAACGGAGTCGTCTGTATGTCTTCTGTACTTGAAGCCAGAGCAACAACTGACAGAACGTCCCCTCAACCTACCTATGGGTCTGAGAAGCGTAGACAATTTGAGCCACGATTTTCGACAGCTAAACTCCTGTATAGTGTTGTAGATGACCTCGATCATAAAAATTTTTCTTCCCGCATGTCAGATTGTCGGTCCGGTGCTTTCTTCGTGCGACACGAAGAAACCGGCGAGGTCCGGGTCCGGTCGTTCCATTGCGGTCTCAGGTGGTGTCCAATATGTGCGTCTTCCCGCCAGGCTTGGATTGCTTCGGAATGCGAGCGGTGGTTTATCCAGGTTCAACAGCCGCGATTAGTAACGTTGACCATGCGACATACCACCGCTCCACTCGCCGACCAAGTAAACACTTTGTATTCTCACTTCCAGAAATTTCGCAAACGCAAGTTTTTTAAGGACCGTACTCGAGGCGGTGTTTGGTTTTTTCACATCAAAAAATCCCAGACTGATCACAAATGGCACCCACACCTGCATTGCCTCATCGATTCCGACTTTCTCGAGCATAAGAAGATTATGCAACTATGGCACAAAGTCACCGGAGATAGCAAAATTGTACATATCAAGGCTGTCACGAATCCAACCAATTCGGTAAAGCATGCAGCCAGGTACTCTGCAGAGCCATGCGATTTAAGTACACTGAACCTGGTCGATGGCCTCGA
>JAUVYQ010000126.1 GCA_030603035.1 Phycisphaerae bacterium
GCAACGTCAGCACTCATAACGACTCGTAATAATACAGCAGTTGCACCTGCCGGCACGATGGCGGACATATCCCACTCATACCAAGTCGCGTCTGTGTCGAAGAAGGCAATAGTCCAATCAGCAAACGCACGCTGGCCTCGCCAAATATAGGTTGGCGGGATACCGATCGTATCGATGACACGCTGAGCAACTATGTCGATTAGCCACTGCATTTAGGTCATGTCCTGCCGATTTCGATTAACGTAAGGCCGATATGGTTGACAGTCAAGGTGGGGTTACCGGCATCGTCCGTTGCTATACCGATACTGACTTTTCGGCCGACAGTCAAGTTTATTATTGCTGTGCCCGACCAGGATTCTTCCTCGTTTGCTCGTCCAAATTCGTGGTGTGTTTTACCCATGGGAAGTTCAACTCCATCAACCTCAGGTGCGGTTAGAACGTGTTTGTTAGCTATGGAACATTCAACAGAGATATAGTAATTCAAAAGGTAAAAACCGGCGACTGCGATTAGCAGTTCCTGATTGTTTTGGAAGGTCATTTTATGAACTGTGCCGACCGAAATATCGGCATCTGAAACCGTATACCATACGTTCTGGGCGGCTACCTGCTGCCAGTCGATTTCGTTACCTTTGAAGCTGCCGTATGGCAGAAGCGATCGGTCGGAGCTCAGGATCGGCCCCCACGGTTCCCATTGCTTTTCCCAGGTGATTCGTAGATTCGGATCGGGTCCATCGTATTCGAGCGTAACCCGGTCGGGAATTGAGGCAATCCCAGGAACGGTGAGTAGCATTGTGAAGGCATCCTGCCACGCGGACGCTGTAACTGCCTTAACAACATCATCGACCTCGCAAACCCACAGATCATTTGCAGGCTTAACGGTCTGGTCCATCGTGAAGCGAAACGTAACCCAGATGTTCAGATGGTCTGTGTCGAATTCGTGTTCGACAATCGCCTTAGCTGCGTACGGTCGAGCCGTTCGGATTGCCATCAGCTTTTTTACGCACCCACAACGACGCTATCGGAGAACTCATTAGATAGTCTGCCATCCGCCCTTATGATACGAGCCTTTACCCAAACAAGGTGATCTTCGGTAAGCGTCCATGCAGTTACGGCGGTCGGGCCATCTGGCGATGCCGTCGGGCCCGGAATTGTTCCACCAATCCAGCCGTGGTATCGCCATGGACCGCCGAAAAAGTTTCGGGTTGCAGTCTGAGGCTGACCGATAGAAATTAACATACCGGCCCCACCCTCTGACGCCCAGTCCATGGTATCGTCAAACGTGACGGTAATACCGTTTGCTTCGGACAGTGCTATCGAGAACGTTGGATCTTGAGCTGCAAGCGATAGAACTACCGGGGCATCGTTTTGTCTCGATGCGACTTGCATATACGCCGAGTTCGTGCGGATAAAATGATTGAACCCGGTCAAGTAGATCGTTTCCCCGAGACGATTGTTCATAGCAACGGCTGCGGCGTATGTCGCCCATGCCTCACGTTGGACGGCTGAAAGTGCTTCCGACCAATCTTCTGTAAGCAAGGCGAGACGAGCCCTCGCTACTACCTGACGATCGGAGTTTGGATTGACCGGCTTGGTTCGTGCTCTCATGTAGTTTCCGAAGCGGTTACGGGCGAATGTGTTTCCGGCCATACTGCCGGACGCCTGAATAATTCCACCACCATACTTAACGAGTGCCATTAGAGCACCCCCTTTCGCATTGTCTCGCATGCGTGACGGTTTCAATGTAAGGGGGTGCGTGAGAGTATGTCAAGAAAAAAATTATGGCACGAGCTCGTCCGGGGTGTACTGGATGATGATGTTCGTTTTGTCTTTCCAGTGAGCCAGTACCATACATCGCGTCTCCGCGGCTTCGTTATGATCGGGTTCGTATTTACCATGGTCGAGTAATCGAGCGTGTATTGGAGCGATAATTCGTGGTGGATTAAAACCGTACACAATAGCCAAAATATTCGCTTCAAAGTCGTTTTGGACGCTCATTTCAACCTCAGATTACTCACAGTCATACCAAACTAAAATATTAAACCGGCAGACACAACCCCATAGATTAGAAAAAATTTCGATGCACTCTGTTTCGTAAAGGCCGCCATATCTACAAATGCCGATCCATCCGGGCTCGCAGGCACGATTTGAAAAACCCGGACAAATTGCTGGTGAGCAATCGGCCAAACAGGCGGCTTCGGATGGGTAGGTGTCGGCAATATGGGATGTTTCAGCGATACAGCCGTTTTCATCTCCCACTGGGTCTGGTAGAATTTCATCGCCCATCGTAAGTACTCACAATTTCACTGACTGAACTGCCTTATTATACTATTACTTTTAAGAGATAAGATAGTATTAATAATAAGCCCTGTGAAAACGTGAAAAGTTGCCGTTACCCCCTACTCTGTAGGGGGTAAAAACTGTTAGTAACTTTGTGAAATGTTGGTAAGATTTCACACAGAAAAACAAAGGCGACAGAACGCTCCCGAATTCTGCCGCCCCGAAACCAGTTCACGGTGAGAGAATTACACTTACTCCATCATGACGTTATCGGTGATGGTGTCAACAGCATTTCTAAGGTCCTCGGAGTCCGGGTGGACGTAGACCTGTGTTGAGCTCAACTGGCGATGGCCGAGTGCATCCTGTACACCTCTGATCGGTAACACTTTTGACAGACGCGTACCGAATGTATGACGCAGACAGTGCGGATGGATACTTTTGCCGAAAGCTGCTATTGAAGCCTTACTGATAATCCGTTGTACCTGCCGAGTGGTAATTGGACCATAAAGCAGCGTTTCAGGTTCGGTGGTGCCGCAGGTTTGAGCCCCGCGATAGAAGCAGGGACGTTGGCCGGGCAGTACTCCGGCGTTGGGCAGTGTCATGATGAAAAGCTTAATCGCTTTTTGAAGTCTGCTCGATAGCGGCAGGGTGCGTTCGGATTTTGACTTTGAGATTTCCGGTCGGACGGTCAACGCCAGAACCGGCTCACCGTTGAAAATAATATCACGGAGTTGCAGACCGACGACCTCACCGACTCGGAGACCGGCATCGAGCATAAGCAAGGCGATCGTGTAGTTACGAATTTTTTTTATTGTGCGGTCCCCGAGGTCATCGACCGCACAGAGCTCGTTAAGTAGTAAGCTGGTTTCCTGATACGTTAGAGTTTTAATCGTTCTTTGCACTGGCGTCTCCCTTCTCTGCTTCTAGGTGGGCGGTCCATAGTTTTTTCAGCAGACTTGCCCACTGCGTAGAGGTTAGGCCTTTGTTGAATTTCTCACAGCGGTACTGTGCTACGACGTCTCTTATGGATACCTGTCCGGGCGTTCGCGTTACATAGAGAGTTTTGTTTTCAATCAACAAGAACATCGTGCCCGGGCCTTTGGTAGCCTCGTTTCGTAACTGTTCGGCTGCCGCGTGTAGTAAAGTTTCGGCGTTCATGTGCGTTCCTTTCTGTGCTTTAACTGTACGAATGATTGGTTTTTTTTGATGTTCGTGGTTCAGAAGTCCCAAAGGTTCATTTCTCCTTTCTGATTTCGATGTGCGGATACCTATAGCCCGGGTCTTTTTTGAGGACCGCCACAAGCGGCTCTCCTACGTGGGTGAACTCCTTGGCACCACAAATTTTATCATCCTCTTCGGGTATGGCAAAAAGCACTACCTCTCCTCCTACCCGCTTCGTGTAAATTTCCATAGCTTGCTCCTTTCTGTTAAAGCGACATTATTTACTCTCACTATATCGGCAAACCGACATCTTGTCAATCACAAAAGCGACATTTTTTTTGCGACATTTTTATCGGGCTGTTCTTACAGCTGTGAGTAATTAAGTCGCACTTTCTATGAAAAGCGACATAATCTGCAAAATCGTTGATATCAAGGAACAGGGTATCAGGGGCAGGGTCGGCTTTCGTTTGTCCATCCTGAGCGATTCTGGACGTCCTCTTTTCCATTTTGGGGGTCTCCTGACTTAAAAAACTTGCCTCCCTCGGAAAAATCACTGGGGAGGCAAAAATTTTGGTCTTTTTTCGGCGGTGCGGTCAAGACCGTACTTTAGGGCGGTCTACGCCGAGACAACGAGGGGAAGCCGGAGCTAAGAGCAAGCAGAATGACAGATGGGCGTGAGTCTGGCGAGATGATTGCTTTCTCCGGCCGTTGACCGCACCGCCGGCAATAGCTACCGGCGGTTAACCGGCTTGGCGAAATCGGGCCATAATGAAAATCCCGCTTCGGGTTCCCTGCCCGGGCCCGGCCCGACTTTCAGCGAGTTCAACTGGTTTTGTGGAGGCCCAGGGATGGGTCGGCAATGTTAGCTTCGAACAAGCGGCCAAGCCGGAGAAAAATAATTGGCGTAGAGACGCCAAACGGCGAGGATTGAGAGTGGCCGAAGGCCCGAGCCGGTGCAATGCGGAAAGGGGAGCGGCCTTTGGCCGGGGGCCCCAAACGCCCAAAGGGGAAGCGAGGGGAGGGCCCGGATGGCCCGTACGTAAGGGCGACGGCCGAATAGCGTTGCTGCCGTAAGGCAGCAACGGAAGGCAAGCCGGCGCCGAGCGACCCTTAGGGCCCCCGCCCGAGCCGGCCCTTTGCGACCCGACCTGGATGAGAGGGAAGCCTGGCCGTGTCGAGGGCAGACCGGGAAGGAGCAATGGAGAAAGCGGCAGCGTACAAGCTATTCGAATGCACGGGGTCTGTGTTGGTGCCATCACTTAGAATGCGATGAACCCGTGTTGCTCCATCACTTAGAATTGTCCATCACCTGTGCTGCACCATCACTTAGAATTGTCCATCACCTGTGCTGCTCCATCACTTAGAATTATTCCATTACTTGTGTTGCACCATCACTTAGAATTGTCCATCACCTGTGCTGCTACTGCTCGATTTTGAAATATGCCGATTGATGCTACTCCTCGACTTTGAAATATACCGATTGATGCGATTACATTGATGTTTTTTACGGATATTGTTACTGTGTTGCTGCTACCGATTCTCGATTTTGAGGATTAGCGGCTGCTGCTGGTTTTTATTTTCGATGCTGTGCTGCTGCTGCGGATTTTTTCTTTTTTTTCTATGTTGCTGCTACCGATTTTTGTTTTTACTGATGTGCTGCTGCTGCGGTCTTTTTCTAATACATATATGTATTTCGGACTATACAGAGGCGTTATACGCTTCTGTAGGGATCCCCTCGATTTCAGCTTGTTATCCGGGGCGTCCGTGTTCGGCTTTATGAGCAAGAGGCGTTTTGTTGATCAGGTTACACTCGCGACAGTCAAGAGTATAGCGGTTTTTGTGGTGACAGTCCATCCCGGGCGGTGTGTGTGCAATCTCTCTGTGCAGGTAGATGATTCTTTCGTGTCCATTTCGGATTACCTTGCGGGTGGCGTAGAAACAATGGGCTGAACGCGTGGCACGCCAGCGATATCGGTTCACCTCATCGAAGCGGTGGAAGTCTACCATCGCGAAAAGTCCGTGTGTGAGTTTGATGGCGGCGAAGAGTCCTTCGATGAAAATTGGTTTATATTTTTCGATCATACCTATGTTTTTTTTAAATAATGGAGGGCAAGTTTTGCATCGTGCCGTCTTCCCTTATGAGGGGATGGTATGCTCACTTGCCCATTTTTTTGCGTTTTTTCCGCGTTACTTCCAGGGTCTGGGCCCCGGAGCTCCGATATTTTTTTGTCGTAACGTACTTTTTGTATGCTCTGTGGTGTGCCTGTTTGCAAGCGTGAGAGCAGAAACGGTGTCTACGGTCGCTTATCATTCGTCGGTAGGTATTACCGCACCAATGGCAGATGTCGTCTCTACACCAGCTTTCATTGTCCATAGCGTTACTCCATTTGAGGGCAACTAAAAGAGCTCTTAGGGCTCAGCAGATTTGCAGTAACGCTTAAAGTGCGGAGGCTGTCAAGAAAAATTATTTTGAGAGGGCTTTTAATTTTTGGTTACGGTTCAGGCCGAATGAGATTGCCCCGATCGTGGCGACAAGAGAAAGCAGACCGGAGGGGTTAATTTGGCCGGTCGAGCCGATGACGGTGGCCGCATCTAGTAGTGCCTGCTTGATTTCATCCTGTTTGTCGAGGTCTGCGACTTTGACTTCGACCTGTCCCATGATGTACTCGACCTCGTTTAGCAGCCCCATCCGGTTGACCTTTTCGTTGGGGTTGATGAGACTGCGTACTTCGGATTCGCAGCCATACGTCCAGAAGCATGCTACCATAACTATGATAGCCGCCACGATGAACCAGTGGTTATCGTTGAGCCAGTTAAGGATTTTGTCCATCTGTGTCTCCTTTCGGTTTTTTCTTACAGCATGGTTCGAGCATTTGAACACACTGGCCGTTTAGTGTGATGTTGGGACTGATGGCCAAGAGAAAAACTTTCAAGTTGTCGTATTCGATTTCGCCCTGTACGACTGTTTCGATGGGTATGCTGGCCTGTACGACTAATCGAAAGTGTGGTTTGAAAGGTTCTTTTTCCATGATCCCAATTTTATTTCATGTCCGGATAGTAGTCAATAGGCGGGTCTTTTGGTGCTAGATTATTCAATGCTCGGTAGATGTTGTAGCTGACGACACGATTGACTTTTGAGAATGCTCGAGCCCTCGTAAAGGCGTTACGTTGTGTGTTTTGGGCAGAAGTACGCTGACTTACCCTGCGTGGTTTGCTGGTACAGTGAAGCCCGGAGTTGTCTCGAGTAAAGTACACACCTCCGAAGCCTCCGCGAATATCAGTTATACCGCCGCCGGTTTTTAACAGTGCCATTGTCAATGCTCCTTCATCCAGTCGTAGAGTGTGAGGCTCGAAAGGTGGTTATTGAGATTGTCTAGAATGTCTTGCTCTGTGATTTCTGGCATACCCTGCTCGTTTCGTAAATCGTTGATTTGGTCGTGGATTACTAGGCAAACTGCCTCTAAGAGTATTGGGCCGAATTTGCGATACGTTTCGTCTCGTCCTGCCATTATAGCCACCACCCTTCAACTGCTACGCTTATCGTTGTCCAGTTGACGTTTTCTGCCCAGTATTTAAGTTTTCGATCAGCGTTAATTGACATCGGCAGTAGATAGGTAAATACTTGATTGGCAACCTGCGTACGCAAACAGTCTACGAAAAAAACACTGGCCATGTCAAAGTTTTTTAGTTCGAAAAGTGCATCTGCAACGTCAGCACTCATAACGACTCGTAATAATACAGCAGTTGCACCTGCCGGCACGATGGCGGACATATCCCACTCATACCAAGTCGCGTCTGTGTCGAAGAAGGCAATAGTCCAATCAGCAAACGCACGCTGGCCTCGC
>JAUVYQ010000132.1 GCA_030603035.1 Phycisphaerae bacterium
CCGAGGCACTGTCAGGGTGCCTCGGTTTTTTTTTTATATTTTACTTGACGCACCTCTCAATATTTGCGTTACTGCAAAAAAATAGACCCGCCGGAGCTCCTAATTGGCCGGCATTTTGAGGTAACGCTATGAGTTATCACAGATACAATATTTCAAAATGGTGCCGATGGTGTGGAAAGGCATATATGGCCGTCAGGCCTGTCGGTAAAGATGGTTTCTGCACTAAAGCACACAAGCAAGCCCACTATCGAGCCTACAAAAAATACGTTACAGCACGCCCCCGGGCCCGAGCAGCTCATGCCGGCAGCCGGCTGAAACACAAGTAACGCTAAAAACGATGATAGTACAAAGAGACAAAGACCGTGACCTCGGCCCAGCCTGTGTTTTACCGCTTACGAAAGGCAAATTCACACTGATCAGTCCGCATCGACTCAAAACTATTGGACAATTCAAATGGTGTGCCAAAAAATCACACTCGAAATACTATGCCATGCGCAAAGTCACCACCAACGACACAGTAAAATACGAGCTCATGCACAGAGCCATCGCTCAAACTCCGCCAGACGAGCTCTGCCATCACCGAAACGATCACTCTCTCGACAATCGAGACCTAAACCTCCAAAACATAAGCCCATTCGAGCACACAAAATTCTACTCATGGCGATAAAAACAGACCAACGGCAAAGACCACGTCCCGTAAGGCGGGAACGGTCAGGCGAACAGTGGGATAAATGAACCCCGCCCCGTTGGTCTGTTTTTTTTGTAAAAACACGGTTAACCCCACGATAGACTCTATTTTACATGTAAATATAGTAATTATGGAGTTGACGTTGGGATAGTGCTGTGGTAAGGCTGGGATATGGCTTTATTGAGATTCGGAAACGGAATTGTAGAGATAACTGGGAGTCTCTCCGGAAACTACTACCACAGAGATCGTACAGGTAACCACTGCAGCCGTCAACCCCGGCATGTAAACAAACGAACCTCCGCACAAGCCCGGCAAAGGTCAGCATTTTCCCAAGCACGTCACTTCTGTAGCATTCCAATTTGCATAAGCACCAACATCTACAGAGCACTAAATAATCTGCCACTCCACCACTTCAACGAAGCAAGAGAACGTATTGATCAACATTGAGGTCCTCGAATACCAAAATCGAGGTCCCCTTCTCCTTTCCGCTTTCCCCGCCAAAGGCTGGTAGCGCCGTTGCATGGTAAAGTATCCTCCGTAACACATGTCGCATACATTACAGCACACTAGGGTGTGGTAGACATCTATACCGTTAGTACATCCGCAGGAACACAAGCAACACTTGGACCCGTTAGACATCTAAAATACAGGTACATCCGTAGGAACAATTGCACGGTGGAAACACGTACACTTCACATTCTCCACCCACTTACCCCCACCCAACCACCCGCGCACGCACAGCACATCCGTTAGGTTATAATACATATCCGCCGTGGTTGGGGTTTTTTGCGACCCACTTCGTTCAGTGTGGTGACGAATTTTCGTATTTTTTTCGGTGGGCTCGCTAACGCTCCAATAGGCCGAAAAAAATACGAACACCACACAGTCGCAAAAACCCCAACCAACGTCGGTCGGAACGAACAACCGACCTCGAAACAAAAATCTTACGCCAGCACGCTCAGCGCTTGCTGGCTTCATCGCCGCAGTTTCCGCCTTGGTTTCCCCCCTTGCAAAATCCCCCCTTCCGAGGCGCCTTCAAATAAGGAGTGGGAGTTTACCTGCAAGGGGGGAAACCCATCCAGGACACTGCTAAAATCACATTCACCCCCTAAATGTCACCGTACCGGTGACATCCAGGTGCCCCCCCTGTGATTTTGCGATGAAGAATTTTTGTTTTTACGATGTCCAGGTTGTCCTTCCTCCCTCCTCTGTGGCCGACCTACAATTACCGTGCCAGTAATGAAGTGTCACGTTAATTGTGTCTTGGTCGGCCACCGGCGTCCTTTAGCAGCTCAGCGTTTGTTGCGCCGCCCTATCGGTCGGCGTCAGGGCCTGGCTACGCGCGGCGGAAGCCTACGCACTCCGCCAGGCTGTCGGTGCCCTCCGGCACCGAATCGGAAGCACCTCCATGGCGCCCGGGTAGATATTCGGTTGAGGTTGTTTTGGATTCGTGTAGTCCCCTCGTTGACTGCGTCAATGCACAAATATGCAGGTTTTTATGCATTTCGGCAATTTAGCCGCCCTAACGGTCTATCGTGGCGGCCAATTGCCAAAACTGACCTCATAGGAAGCCGGTGGCGCTGATAACTGGCGCCGACCCACCCCACAGTGCCCACCGGGAAAAGTCACAAATGTCGCTTTCTGTATAAAGTGCGACTCAATCTCTGAGCCGGCTCCGGCTCAGCCGAAAAAATGTCGTAAAAAAAATGTCGTTTTTGTGATGGACACAATGTCGGTTTGCCGATATACTTGATATCAGGAATGTCGTTATTCAGAAAGGAGCAAAATATGTCACACAGTTACGGCCAACTCGAACAGTTTTCAACTCCTGAAACACAAGGTCAGAAAGGAGAACCAATGAACATCGAGCCACTCGTCAGCTTTGCTGCGAAGTTAATGGAGTCCGCAGCAAAAGGAGCTCATCCAACGCTTCACCTATGCTACTTTGACGGCAAACTCCAATGCCTACCACCGAAGCACACCATCCATCGTCACGTTATCCTGTTCACTTTCCGGGCCGAGGATTGGCCGAAAGGTCTACACGCTCAAGAATGGGACCAAATCCGTAAAGAAATTTCAAAACTAACAAAGGAGCTCGAAACATGTCTAACAAATTTACACAAGTCGGCACAAACAGCACAAAACCGATCAAAAACTTAACCGCAACTGAATGTCACGACCTTAGAGTGTGGCTCGAACAACGAATCACCAGCCAAATACCAACCGAAAAAGATGTACGAAACGCCACAATGATATTGCTAATGCTCGATGCCGGCCTGAGAGTCGGCGAATGTGTCCAGATACGGTTATCAAACCTACTCTTCGAACGTCACCCCGCAAAATCAGTTATGATAAACGCAGCTATTGCCAAAACAAAGATTGAAAGAATGATACCAATGAGTCACTCTCTCCGAATCGCCCTTGACCGAATGACAGACTTTGTTTGGGGTTACGACCCGGACTGGCCCGACCACTTCGCATTTTACATCCGCGACAAACACAAACATCTAACGACTCGACAAGTTGAACGAATCGTTGGTTCAATCAGCCATACTGCTTTTGGACGTCCCATTCATCCGCACGTATTACGTCACACATTCGCGACCAACCTGATGAAAGTTACTGATATGCGGACCGTACAAATACTTCTCGGTCATAAAAGCATAACATCGACTCAAGTTTACACTCATCCGAGCGTTGATGACTGTGAAAACGCCATCAAAGCCGTCGAACAAAACTGTTAACAAAATTGTGGACAACCTGTGCGCAAACAGGTAAGATCTAACATCCATGCGTTACACTCCTTTCAAGCCTGTTCGATTCGACACCGAATCGAACAGGTTTTTTCACAATTTCTGTAAAATAATCACCACCCTGTAAGGGTGGTGATATTTTTCAGGCCCTTGAACTTCACAATTTCACATAGTATACTACTACGAATAGTTTAAACTCTTATACTTAATAATCATATACAAAGGCAAAGGCTGTGAAATCATGGGACATTCGACAGTAGCAACCGCATACGGTGACAATTGCTTGTGCTGTTGGGACGCAGGAGAAACACCACTATCAGTCTACATCTCTTTTGGAGAGATTGAACATTGTCAACTCGGTGACCCTGTACCTGCCGCACCAATCAATGACTCGTTTGAAATTCCCCAGGACCCGGGAGATCCCTGTGTCTGGCTCGATTCAATCGGCCCCTGGCATTTTCGCTGGGAAGCCTGCTGGGGCGGTGATAGCAACTGCTTTCAGACGTGGCAGATATGGGACTGCTTTCAAGGTAACCAAAACTTCAACTGCGCCAACTACTTTGATAATATTCTCGGTTGTGGTGCAGCTTTCGTCAGTGGTACACACGGACACGCAGCAATTGTATACAACACCGGCCCGACTGATCACTCTATCGGCAGCCTGTTAGCAGCCATCAATATGGAACCACACGCAGAAACAAAGTTTGAATTTTGGCCGGCCAGTGAAGAAAAAATCGTTGTAAGATTCGCACGAAAAAGCGATGCAACCAACATTCTTATCCTGGTAGAGCCGGAAAATTTATAAATTTTTTACTTGACATCGGTCTGAGCACCTCTCTCTAATGGTAACCCAAAGCTCCGGAGCCAGATGAAAGAGAGGTGCTTTTATGGCACTCGTCAAGTATGGAGCAGGAATCGTCCAGATGTCCGGAAGTATCGCCGGGGACGTCCACGCACGTAACAGGTTCGGGAATTACATCAGGCCCCGAACAAAACCCGTCAACCCGCGCAGCGAAAGACAGGAGTCTGCAAGAGCGATTGTTACTTTCTTTGCCGAGTACTGGCACCAGGATCTAACAGCCGTCCAACGTGGACTCTGGGATGTTTACGCAGCCGCCGTTGCGATGAAGAACCGTTTGGGTGAGACAATTCACCTTACCGGCTTCAACCACTTCATCAGATGCAACGCAGCGTTCAGACTAATCAACCCTGTGGCTATTCTCACAAACGCCCCTACGGTCCTGAGCTTACCGGAAAAAGACAATCAACTTCTCTGTAGTGAGGAAGCAATCGCCGGTCAAACATTCACGTTCACCTGTGACAACACCGGCTGGGGTGTCGGCATCGAGGACAAAGAACACATCATGCTCTACCAGGGCCAACCGCAACTCGATTCTAGAATTTTCTTTAACGGTCCCTGGCGATATATGGATGTCATCGATGCGACCGAAGGAGCTGCCGGCACAGGTACCTATGGTGCCAGCTTCCCATTCGCACTCGGTCAAAAGGTTTGGTTCCAGGCAAGGGTTCGCATGCTCGATGGACGTATCTCCACTCTCTGGACTTTACCACCGCGAACAATCGTAGCAGATCCGTAAAATTATGTCACCGATACGAACGGCCCGGCCATACGCAGCCAAAGCGATCATCGAACATGAGTTCGATACAGACCACCTTAATGTCTGGGTGACATTCAGGTTCACGATGGAGCAAGCAGTAACGCCGGCACACAATCTCTGGCTTTGCGAAGTCGATGATGTAGCCAAAGATGTAACCGCCTCTTCTTGGCAAGATGCCTGGACCATACTTTTAACAATAGATAATATCGTCGTCCCACCAGACAGAGTGACACTCGAATACGATGGCCCCGATGAAAACTTACGAATTACATGGAACAAACAATGGGAACCGTGGGGACCAATCGTCAGTATCGAGCTTCCACCCGTCTACACAACAAGGACCTTCTCAACAGGACCGGCACCGCAGGATAATGTCGATGTCTCAAATATTAACGCTTTATTTCTCGATTGTTCAGCCAATGATGTTGTTATCGGTGGTTTTGTGGGTGGTGTTAACGGCCAAATCCTGCACATCTGCCGGCTCTGTGCAGCTGCAAACAATGCAACACTCGAGCACAATGAAGGAACGGCCAATCAAAACATTTTTCTCCACGCAGGAGCCGATGAAACCTTGACCGGTGAATACGGAGGGTGGTGCCTTGCATGTAACGGAACCAACTGGTATGATATGAGTCATGCAAAACACGTTTGAGCAAAAAAATTATGCAATGGCTAATTGACATCATTACCGAAACCGTACTGAACAGCATGTCAGGTATCATCAGTATTTGGCACGGACTACTCGCCGACATTCCCGATGGATGGGTGCTTTGTGATGGCACAAACGGCACACCCAACCTTAGTACAAAATTTATTCTCGGCTCCATTTTTGACGCTGAAGTCGGACAAACCGGAGGAGCTCTCAACCACAACCACCCCTTCACATCTAACACCCACCACCACCACACAACACCAACCGTAACCGCCGATGGAGTCACAGAAGGAGATGATGTGGTCGGAACTACACAGGGAGACCCCGCCACTTCTGACGATGTCGCCACTGGAACAACAGACAACATAGGTCACCTACCACCCTACTATCGCGTGGCCTTTATCATGAAAACTTAGGAGCTCGAATCATGGAACTTGTAGTCACACTCAGAAAAGAAGTCGCAGACCAGCCAGAAGGTGAAGCGTTATTCGAATTCGTCAAGGACAAACTCAAAGACAAGCCGGACGTCAAAGTCACCGGTATGGTCAATAATCATTTCGTCAATGAAACCCCTCACTAACGGAGAACACTATGAAAAAACTATTTGCAAAATTCATGAACTTCGCCAGCCACAACACCGGAATCGTTATCGGCCAGCTTCTTTGTTTCGCTGTTTTGATATTCGCTCATGGCTGTGAATCCAAAGTAGCTTCAATCGTTAACCCGGGCGCCCGAGTAAGCCGGTCTGAACTGCTTATTGAGGTTGACTCTTTTATCGCTATCGCTGATTTGCGGTTTGCAAACCTCGATAAACAGGATGCAATCCGCAAAACTTTATTCGACCACGCAGTTCTTTGGGCACAGGGAGGAATCGTCAACCCCCTCGGACTGGCGATGTCTCTTGCAACCATCATGGGAATCGGTGCAACTGTCGATAATATGACAAAACGCCGACGCGAGAACGCATCCCTGCTACGTTACAGAGAAGCGTATGGAGATCCACCCAAAAATCCGCCAACTTCGTAATATAAAACGCATCAGGTTCGCCTGTGCTGTCCAAAGTCGAGCCGAGGCACTGTCAGGGTGCCTCGGTTTTTTTTTTATATTTTACTTGACGCACCTCTCAATATTTGCGTTACTGCAAAAAAATAGACCCGCCGGAGCTCCTAATTGGCCGGCATTTTGAGGTAACGCTATGAGTTATCACA
>JAUVYQ010000140.1 GCA_030603035.1 Phycisphaerae bacterium
CGCGTTCCTGTGTACGCCAGATGTGAAACGAGACTTTTTCGATAGCTTTTTGGATTCGCTTTGTTAGCGGTATCAGACGTTCCCCTCTTTTCTCGGCGATTTCTTTGCCTACAAAAAGCGAGTGGACTGGGTGTGCCTCGAAAAATAGATCCATTTGTAGCAGTCGGCAGGTTTCGCCGACACGGAGGCCAGCGTCCAGCATCATAAGACCGATAAGGTAGTTGCGGAAGCCCTTACGCTTTTGCTTGTACGTCCCAGTACCGTTGAGTAGCTGGTCCAGTAATGCGTTTGATTCGAGTGCATCGAGCGTTTGTAGTGTTTGGCTCATAGTTTACCTTTCTTTCTGGAAAGCAACCTCGTGGCGAATGACACGAAGTGTCAGAAAGAGGCCGCACCCGTCACAGCGGAGTGTTGGCTCTTTGTTTCGCCACGATGGTTTTTGCTTCCGTTATTTTGTGGTTTTTGCCGGGCATCGCAGTCCGGGCAGATGTCCCAAGTGATGCCACCCTCTTTTGGGGTGCCCGTTGTTGGTCTGCCACAAATAGGACAGTTGTGTAGCATGATTTTACTCCTTTCTGTTAAGGCGACATTGCCGGATTGGAACTTACCACAAAAGCGACATCCTGTCAAGAACAAAAGCGACATTTATTTTGCGACAGTTTTTAGCAGTCACAGTGAGGACCTTTCGAAATCTTGTCGTGGTCTGTATAAAAAGCGACCATTTCACTAATAGCAGCCATAACGCTCAAAAAATCCGGGTGTTGCTCAAGAGCCAACTTTTTGAATAAATCGTCTAAAGCTGGTATTTCGGGTTTGAGGGTATCAGGGTATTCATCGTCCCTGCTTTTTACATCCTGAGCTATTCTGGGTGCCTTGCTTTGTATCATTTCAGTATCTCCTAACAAAATCATCGTGGTAAGTATGGTGAGTACTGGTTTCTGATGAAATCTACCTTATCGAAACGAGTACCCTTCTGACCGTACGCTAAACGAAAATGACGGTCTGTAAGGTGTCGAGTGTAGTGAAATCCATAAGAGAGATACTCAAAAAGACGATGGGCTTTGGTAAGTAGAGAATCGTTGCCAGTGTACCATTTCGATAGCATACGAGTGCGATACACGATTCTGCGAATGGTGCGAATTTCAGAGTCGATAAGCGATTGGTATGCTGCTTTGCCTAATTGTTGTTTTAGTGAGTTGTTCATTTTTTCTGTCCTCTTTTTGGGATCATGGAGGGCAGAAAAAATGGTCACTTAAACTACTGGCAAAGCAAAATCGCTTGTTTTTGGCTCTGTTGGAGCATCTACAAGGCAGCTATACGGCGTCAAGCAAATTAAATGACAGTCTGTCGTGGGACTGGCATAAATTTGCCGTCCTGTTCTTCCGCTCTTTGAGAGCGGACTCCGGCGACAAGTAATGAAGCCCACCCTTGATGCTGCCTTGTCGCCGGAGAAAAACTCTCTGTACCGTAGGTGTTCAGTGATTACATGTCGCAGTCGATGTCGTTGCGACCGGGGACGGTGTCAAGCTCGACTGCGACAGGTATGGCTCTGAGGCCGGCCTTCCGAGCCATAGGGGTTTGGGTGGGGGTCTTACACAAACCCTTGAAAAACTCCTGAAATTTCATCAGAAATTTTATCGGCCCGACCGAAGGTCGGCTTAAAATCCCATGATGGGGTCCTCTTGGCGAAGGGAGGGAACGGGAGGAGCTGGGGGAAAAGAGAGAGCGGCAGCGAACGCCCCCAGCGGGGGTCAACAAGAGGAAAAAAAAGGGGAGAAAAAATGGTGCGAATATGATGATGACCCTCGATTTTGAAATACGTGCGATGATGATGATTCTCGATTTTGGAATAGACCTGATACTCAATTAAGGGTGGTTGGGTGGGGACGTTGGTATCGACCGAAGGTCGATTTCCTAAACCAGGATGGGGTCCTCTTGGCGAAGGGAGGCGCGGGAAGGAGCTGGGGGAAAAGAGAGAGCGGCAGCGAACGCCCCCAGCGGGGGTCAACAAGAGGAAAAAAAAGGGGAGAAAAAATGATGCGAATACGATAATGACGTAGCGTGTGCGGCGTAGCAAGGGTGGTGGGCGGGCTTTGGTTTTATAATACAAATCAGAAAAACCATGCGATACGAACGGCGTATTTTACCTTTGAATATATTACTTTAAGTCATATATAATATAGTGTTTTTAGAGTAAGTTTACTCTAAATGTACACTATATTGTCGGGGTTACCGTGCTTTTCGCTCGTTAGAGCTTTGGGATTTGGTAGTCTGGCGGTGGCGGAGTCAGGGATAGGGATACTGCAACCATGCCGGTGGACTCTCCGAAAGGGTAGTAATCGCCAGCAATTTTGGGCAGGGGCCTTATCCAGGCAATCGGCACACCCACACCAAGGCCTGGGCTGATTATCCATTTGTCGGTGCCGTTTGACCAGATGAAATAAAGACCGTCAGTCCGCCGATAGTAATCGTATTGGTTGTGCTTTCCGGTAAGCTCGTAAGTTCCTCTGCAATCAGGGGCGGGGTCACCAGTTACAATCGCATCGAAAATAAATGGCAGGTTGTTCAGTGCCCGGTAGATGTAGTAGCTTACCCATCGAGGGTCCTTTGTGTAGGTCTGTGCCTTGCTAAAGGCGTTACGCTGAGCGTTCTGTGCGGCGGAGCGTTGCTGAACTCTTCGCGGCTTAGCTGCTTGGTGCAAGCCGGATTTGTCCCTTGTGAAGTACACTCCACTGAAGCCGCCACGGATATCAGTTATGCCGCCACCGGGTTTTACGAGTGTCATTTTCTCTACCTGTATGAGAAGTACTTTGCATGTTCGAACTCGGTTATATTCAATAGATTATCGCGGCGGTTGTCAAGAGAATTTCCGTTGAGGTGGTGCGGTATCATACCGTCCGGCGTGTGTGCTACGATTCGGTGCATGCGTAGAAACTTTATTTCGCCGGCGAAATATACTTTTGCACAGGCGTAGTATAATCCACGTGACTTTTTAGCGTACCAGTGGAGTTTTTTGAGGACCTCCCACCATTTAGGATCACAAAAGGCGATCATGCCTCTTTGTAGCGGTATCTCCACTTTGGGCGTATAGGGGAATCCCGGTTCAGTCTGGACTAGCATTTTTGCCTCGATTATTTGAAGCTCCAGCTGCCACGCAGCAACCTTTCGGACGAGATGATAACAATACTTGGAGTCCCTTGTTTAGTTTTTTAGACTTTTTTCGCGTTACCGCACGTGGATATCGTTTGCCGGCAGCCGGCCGTTTTCCAGTAACGTAGTTTTTGTATGCCCGGTAGTGGGCTTGTTTGTGGACCCCTGAGCAGAAACCGTCTCTAAACTTTGGCTGGCTTGCATGGTAGCCCACCCCACACCAGCGACAATGTTTGTAGCATTGTAAACGAGCCGTTCTCATAGCGTTACTCCTAAAAATTCGAATTCGCGGGTCCTTTTCGCTCAGCAGATACTGAAGTAACGCTGACCTGTCAAGTATTTTCAGGAAAACAGACCTATTTTTTCTAGCTCGTAGGTCTCGTTGATGCTGTGCGGCTCTTCTGTATCGAGTTCGAGATCCGTGGCCTTAAAATGCATTGTGCATCCGGGCATCAAAGCCAAAAGCAACAGTATTACGATAAGTGTTTTCATGGTTTAGGTCTCCTCTGCCATCCAGTCGTAGGGTTCGAGCGTCCCTATGTGGTTGTTCAGCGAATCGATGAGATCCTGTTCTGTGATTTCAGGCATACCCTGGTTTAGTCTGAGAATGTTAATTTGCTCTAGAAGTACGAGCGTTTGTGCTTCCAAAAGTATCGGGCCGAATTTCTGATAAAGTTCATCTCTTTGAGCCATTATAACCACCATCCGCGAACGATAAAACCTAAGAGAGTAAAAGCCGGATCGATTTCGTAATCAATCTTGCCGTCTAAATCTACGCCTATGGCAACAGTCGAATTTATAAGAACGTTCGCGATCTGTGTATTCAAAATACACGTGTGCCAGGTTGAGGTAGTACCGTGAGGCCTGAGACGTATCGTCTTATTTATTGCAGTAGCACTAGCTTTGATTCGGATTTCGGCGGCCTTAGCATGTTGGTCAATTACATCACTTAAATCAAGTTCGTGCCATGCACCATCTGCCGTAAAGTCGCCTATCTGGCGAACTTCACCTATCGCGTAGCTGCCTCTGTCACGGTAGATACCGTTGGCGTAGATCCAATTCTGAATGGCCGCGATCGCTATGTCGATTAGCCACTGCATTTTTTACGTCTTTAGGCGGTTACTGTGCAGACCGCAGTAAACGGCTCACTGATTCGGGCGTCCATTCTTTCGATACGTGCTTTAACCCAAACTTTTTGACCTTCAAACGACGGCGTCCAGTGGTCTGTTGAGTGTGGCGTCGTTGGCGGGGCAACTGCATCACCACTGATTCGCAGTATTCTGCGGTAAGGCCCGGCGAAAAAGTTGCGGGTGCCGTTTTGTGGCGTTCCAGCAAGAAGCCACATAGAGCCTCCGGTTTCGTCACACCAGTCGCGGGTATCATCGTAGGTACAGACGATGAGGTTTGGCGGAGCGGCCGAAATAGCGATGGAAAAAGCCGGATCGTGTTCGGGGAGAGTCAAGACAGTAGGGCCGGCAAGGATAGGAGCAAATCCCCACCTTGCTCGATTAGCGTTGCTTCTGATGAAGTGGTTAAAGCCGGACAGCTTGATGCTCTCGCCTAACGCGTTTTTCATTGTAATAGCATCGGCGTAGGCCTTCCACGCCGCCCGCTGAGCAGCGCTACACGTTTCGTTCCAAACTTCCGTCAAGAGGGCAATAGCCGACCTTACAGCGACCTGGTCTGCGGTGTTTGGATTGATTGGCTTTGTTCTTGCTCTTACGTAGTTTCCGTAGCGGTTTCTCGCGAATGTGTTGCCAGCGATTGAGCCGGACATCTTGGTAATACCACCACCAAATTGTACTAGTGCCATGTATGTCACCTCCTTTTGAGGCAAAAAAAGCCCCGACCATCCGTCAACGGCCGGGGCGTTACTAAAGCGTTTAGCAGGTTTTCGGCCACACTACCTGAAAACCCGCGTAACGTCCAGAAAAAAGTTTGTGAGGTTGGACGCTGCTGCGATAAGTCGAGGCGGTTGGTAGTTTTATACCGTACTTTTTTTTTACGGTGGCTTTAATTCGGTGGTGTCGTATTGAACGTGGACCTTGACGATGTTGGATGTGTTTGCAAAAAAGTGTGAGCCGATTCCGTTTGTCGGGACCGTCGCTTCGTACTTCAACGGCTCAAACGGAACGAGGTTATAGTCGTGGCATAAGAGCCACGCCCTGTAATCAGATATCCAGTCTCCGTTCACGGCCATACCTCGAAACGACAACCTTGGGTGCAGATACCATCTATCCACGGGCGGCAATGGTTGTCGGCGATTATAAGGAGTGCACACCAGAAACCGTCAACGCGGTCGACGAAAATATGCGTATCGTTACTACCACCCCAACAAAAAATCAGATAGACATCGCCTTGGCGACCATTGCCATCTGTGACTAAACCTTGGAATTCGCAGGGTGTGCCAGGGGCTTGGTCGAGGTCGCCGGTCAATGGGCTTAATGTAGGGACGGTTAATCTACAGTGTAGTATCTCTGGTAGATTAGCACAGCAATCTGAGCAGGTTCCTAAATCAGGCTCATCCGGTGGTACTGTATGTCCCATAGCGTACATTGTAACAAATTCACAGGCTATATTATACTACTATATGTAAGAAGGGTAGTAGTAGTAGTATGCCCTGTTGGATTGTTGGTAAAAAAAACACAAAGCGACCCAAATGGGTATGATCATAAGAAAAACCCTCGTCTTTGGTAGTTAGATGAGGGTTTCGGAATGTCGCTTTTGCGATCGGGAAATTGTTAAGTTTTCTGTGAGGTTTCGCCTGTTTCTTCACTGTCAAGCGAGTCGATGGCGTCTTTTAGGTGTTGGCTGTTAGGATGTGTGTAAATCTGTGTGCTACTTAGCTGCTTGTGGCCCAAAAGTACTTGGACGACTCGCATGCTGGTTGTTAGCATCAGCTTTGAGGCGAACGTGTGGCGTAAGACGTGGGGGTGGACAGGCCGATGGATGGCGTTAAGAGCAGCGTATTTGATGATACGCTCAACCTGTCGGGTGGATAGTGGCTGCCAGTGGTTGACCTCGTAGAAGGCAAATTGGCCCGGTTCGCGTTCCTGTGTACGCCAGATGTGAAACGAGACTTTTTCGATAGCTTTTTGGATTCGCTTTGTTAGCGGTATCAGACGTTCCCCTCTTTTCTCGGCGATTTCTTTGCCTACAAAAAGCGAGTGGACTGGGTGTGCCTCGA
>JAUVYQ010000166.1 GCA_030603035.1 Phycisphaerae bacterium
ACGAGGATTAGGCAAGGATGCCGAGGAAGTTAGCCGTGCGTCCCCAGCCGAGTAAAAAAATCCACCCGCTTTAGCGGGCACGAAAGAAAAGACCATCGGAGGAGAGAAAACCAGCGGCAGGGAAAAAAGACACCCCAAAACGAACTGAGGAAACCGGAGAGGGGGGGCGACAGCCACCCCGAAGGGTGGGTGGGTGGAGACGGTTTCCTCTGTGAGAGTGGGGTGCTTTTTTCCCATGCTGCGTATGTGCTATATAATCCTATGGATGATGATTTGATTTTAGGGGTGGGGGTCGGGGTTGAGGTGGCTTTGGACTTGGTATGGTTTTGTGCGTGGTGTAGTGTTTTCCTTGACCTTGTACAAGGCCTGGTACTTAGTCATAACTACTTGCGACAAAACCTGGTACTTAAACTCTCGATTTTGATTTTCGGGGGATAATGCTGCGGTGTACTTTTTTTTTTTTTAATTTTGCTGCCAGTCTGCTGCCAGTCTGCTGCCAGTATGTAGCCATGCTGTGGTGTGCGGTTTTTTTGTGTGCTGTGTGTGTAGTTATGTTTTCGATTGGGATGTGGGGGTTACCGATTTTTCATCTCCAAGAATGTAATTTTGTATGGTCGAACCAGGACATATTTAACAGGTTTTCCCTGCGGTTGTCAAAGGTGTTTCCGTTGATATGGTGGCAAATTAGATCCAGAGGGGTGTCGGCGATTAGTCTGTGCATACGAACAAACCATATCTTACCGTTTTCGTTGACCTTACGGCAGGCGTACCAGCAATGGAAAGATTTTTTTGCGTACCACGGCAGCCAGATAAGTCGGTCGAACCACTCGGGGTCAACTAGCGCAACCATACCGTTTTGGAGGGGAATTCTGGCAATGGCTGAGCGGGGGAAGTTCTGGAAAGTCTGGACAAGCATTATTTTCCAGGACCCGTTTTCTTAACTCTATCTTTAATATCTTTCACTCCTCGGCCGATACCGTAAAGGCCGGCAAGTAATGTCATTATCCCGATAGGGTTTAGGGCCTGGCCTTCGACCATCAGCATTGCGTTTTTGAAAATGATGTCTCGGAACTGGTCTTGACTGTCGAGGGAGGCCAAACGGTACTCGGCAGTCGCGATGATGGTGTCGAGCTCGATTTGGAGCTCTGGCCGGGTGAGTTTTTTGGCGGGGTCGAGCAAGGAGGGGACACGGGGGGGGCATCCGTATCCCCAAAACAGCAAAGATGTCAGAAGTAAGAGAGCTACTGCCTTAGGCCAATTTTGAATTAGACCTGAAAATTTCATTAGTTTTTACTCCTCAAGTACTTCAAAGCCAAAAAACAAAATATTCCAGCCAGGAAATAAGCAGCCATTTCTCTCATTGTTTACGGGTCCTCGGTCATCCAGTTGTAGGGTGACAATTCGGATAGGTGGTTTTCGAGCGAATCGATCAGATCCTGTTCGGTAATTTCGGGCATACCCTGGTTATCTCGGAGGACGTTGATTTGTTCGAGTAGTACGAGAATCATTGCCTCTAAGAGCAGCGGGCCGAAACGTCTATAAAGTTCTTCTCTATTTGGCATTACCACCACCATCCCATGATTTTACAATATAGTTCATGAGCGCCGGAGAAGTTGCATTTGTACGAGAATTTGCGATCGTCCGAGAGCGTGACAATAACCAGCTTTCCGATCCTGATATTTGCAACCTCTGTGTACAGGTACGAGCAACAGCCATACGCACCCTCGCCCGGCTTGTTTATTAAAACGTACTGGCCAGCGTACTCGTTTTTGAGGCGAAAGTAAAGATGAATCGCTTTTGTGCCCTCGGGAACAATAGCGGAGACATCTAGGTCGTTCCAGTCACCGGGGATTACAAAGTCGTGTCTGTCGTAGTCCCAGCCAAGAGCACAGGGGTTGTGGTAATAACTGGTGGTCAGATAGCCTTGCGACTGTACCCACGCTTGAGTCGCATAACCCAGGGACAGCACCCACTCTTTGATTGTGTCGATTACGAATTCCCAGCTCATGGCGGGGGCTCTTTCATAGGCAAGCCAATGTAAGCTCGGAAGATATTATAAGAAACAGTACGATTATCGTGAGAAAAGGACCGCGCTAGGGTAAACGCTTTTCGTTTACGGTCCTGGTGTTCGGTGCGTTGGTGTACCCTTCGCGGTTTAGCTAGACAGTGTAGACCGTATTTGTCCCTCGAAAAGTAAACTCCACCTAAGCCACCACGAATATCGGTTATACCATTTCCGAGTCGGATTAGTGCCATTAAGCGGTTACCGTACACTCGGCGTAAAACGGCTCACTGATCCGTGCGTCCATTCTTTCGATACGGGCACGTAACCAGACCTTTTGACCTTCGCCTGCCGGCGTCCATAGATCCGTGGTGTGTGGTGTCGTTGGGGGTGCAACGGCGTCACCGGAGATCCGTAGGATTCTTCGGTACGGCCCGCCGAAGAAGTTACGAGTCCCATTTTGCGGAGTGCCTTGTAATAGCCACATCGAACCGCCCGTCTCGTCACACCAGTCTCGCGTATCGTCGTAGGTGACAACAACATTGTTGGGAGGGGCTGCGGAGATTGCGATCGAAAAGACAGGGTCGTGTTCTGGCAGCGTTAGGACAATAGGTCCGTTAAGGATTGGAGCAAATCCCCAGCGAGCACGGTTCGCGTTACTTCTGATGAAGTGATTGAAGCCGGAGAGCTTGACGCTTTCGCCGAGTCTGTTCTTCATAACCACCGCGTCTCCGTAGGCTTTCCATGCAGCACGTTGAGCAGCGCTGCATGTATCATTCCAGAATTCTGTCAAGAGAGCGACGGCTGATCTGACGGCGACCTGATCAGGGCTGTTTGGATTTGTAGGGACGGTCCTTGCTCTGACGTAGTTTCCATAGCGGTTACGTGCGAAGGTGTTGCCGGCAATACTGCCGGACATTTGCACGATTCCGCCACCATATCTAACAAGTGCCATGGTAGACTCCTTTCTACTAAAATAATGAGAGCTCTCTAAAGGCCATCCGTGGCCTTTGATTGGAAACTACTGCTTCAGATCTGAAACGTCAAGTAAAAAATGGATCAGGGCTGGTAGCTGACGAGGATGTTCGAGGGCAGTCGTTTGTTACACAGTTTGAAGGTCCATTTATTGTCACCCCAGTAGAGAACATCGTATTTCGTACCAGGGCCGGACCAGAGGTAGCCACTGCCGACCATGCCGCCAACTGCGGTATGTGGGTCCCAGAAGTAATAACCCCAGATGTCTTCAACAAGGTCGTGGAACTCTTGAGCACAAAGCAGGGCCTCTGCCAGAAACTTGTTGTCCCAGTTTTTGGTGACAGTCAGCTTGTTGTTGAAGGGACCGACTTGTAGAACCACATGGAGAGCGGGGGCGATACCACCATTGTCCCAGACCTCAGGGTCTATAGTTTGTGTGACGATGGCGTTCCACTCTTTGTGTTCCTCCTCAAAGTTGACGTAGATATATTTTGGTGTCTCGCCAGCTGGCCAGCAACCGTTGTCCTCACCACGTTCGTAATCGTCTACTGGTAGTCCCATCTTAGATAAAACCCTCAAAAAATGTCCGAAAAGCTCGCGTGCGTTCCGTCCGGCCTGTGGCCTACCGGAGCTTTGGCTGCGCAAAACCATTTCTCTCGCGCTTGTTGAATCTCTTTGGCAGGCCAGTTCAATGATTTGTTTAGCCTGGGTAACCTGTGTGATGGGTTTGTGTCGCTTTTGCCTGCACGGGACGAACCGACTTATATTAGCTGGTTTCGGGGTTAGTCAAGCCTAACATTGTTTGGAGGGGCTAACTTTCGAGGGTTTTCCACAAGAGAGTGAGCAACCCAAGCCCTTCCGTGAGCTTGGGTTGCAGACGAGGAAAAAAACTTATCCACAATTTAACTTTTTTTTGAATTTTTGATTTCGACGTCTCTGATTGCCCGTTCCCGGTCTTCGTTTGTTGGGTGTGTGTAGATCTGGGTCGAGGTCAAACAGGAGTGTCCCAGAAGCTGCTGAACGGTGCGGGACGAGGTGACTTTCATCAGTCTGGTCGCGAATGTGTGGCGGAGCTGGTGCGGGTGGATCCTACGATTGATTCCGATCAGTGAAGCGGCCATCACTACGCGCTCGAGCTGACGGACAGAGATAGCTGCATTTGACCCTGAACGTCTAAAAGCAAACGTGTCCTCGTACGAGCTGGTGAAGTAACACCAATGCTCCAGCATGTTTTCGATTGCCTGCAGGGTCCGCGTTGAACAGGGTACAATCCTCTCTTTTTTGTTCTTTGCGATCTCTGGTCTGACCACGATGGATTTTACAGCCAGGCCTTGGAAAATGAGGTCGGAGACCTTTAGCTTGACGACCTCGCCGACACGTAGGCCGGCATCGAGCATCAAGAGCCCGGCGAGATAGTTCCGGTGACGTTTGAGTGACGAGTTGTGCTGTTTCTGGGGGAAGTGAAGGGCGTGCAGTAGGTTGTTGGTCTCATCGTTTGATAATGTGAGTGAGTTTGGATCCATGAGCTTGTCTCCTTTCTGGGTTAAACGACATTGCGTAGATATCAGAGAGTACAAAACCGACCGTTTGTCAAGAACAAAATCGACATTTTTTTCCCGACCTTTTTCGGGTACCGGTGGAGAGCTCCTCACAAAACGAGTCGGTGTCTGTAGAGAAAGCGACCAAACCTGAAATAGCCCTCATCATTTCGAGGAAATTCGGGGTCTGGCCGTCTTGCAGCTGCAAGAACAAAGGCCTGAGAGCCTCTGGTTGCTCGGAGAGGGTCGTATTGGTATGACCTGTCTGATTTAAGCCACTGTGAGGCATCCTGTACGCTCCTTTCGTATAAAAAACTGTCCTCCCTCGCAAGTGGTAGGGGAGGGCAGTAAGAATTTGAGTTGTTGTTAATCGCAACCAGAGTGCCCGATAGGGCGTGTGGTTGCTGAAATTCGTATTTTTGAGCATCAACAAGGGAACAACACGGAGTGTACGCCGGTTTTTCGGAGAAAAACCGGATTTACTCCGCCGGCCCTACGCAAGCCGGCGGAGAGTGAGCCGGCACGACTGCAGTTCGTGCCGGCGATTCGGAGGCTGGGGCGTAATCGCTTCAGCAATAAATTAGTGCGATGTCGTATCGCTTCCGTGCCCGGGCCCAAGCGATTTTCGAGCAGGCTGACGAGGATTAGGCAAGGATGCCGAGGAAGTTAGCCGTGCGTCCCCAGCCGAGTAAAAAAATCCACCCGCTTTAGCGGGCACGAAAGAAAAGACCATCGGAGGAGAGAAAACCAGCGGCAGGGAAAAAAGACACCCCAAAAC
>JAUVYQ010000218.1 GCA_030603035.1 Phycisphaerae bacterium
CCGAGGACTTGATTTAGCTTCTATTCTCTAGCCGATTTGACAGATTGTAGAATTCTATGCTATGTTTTCTTTATGGAGACTGTTAAGCATAGCACTCAAGATTATAAAAACCGCTTCGGGGCGGATTGTCTGGTATTAGACGGGGCAACGGCATTGAAGATTGGCGACCCTGACGGCGAACGGCACGGGCAATCCGCTCCTTCCCTTTGTAAAAATTCCTTTGGTGATAATTATGCCGGTGCCGTAGTAAAATCTTCTGGGGGGTCCGGGGGGCAAAGCCCCCCTGGTGGGGTGGTTTCGGGGCATTATCTTGAATATGTAGACAATGTCTCAAAAGTTGTAGCTAAAACACTCGTGCCGAAAATTGCCGAAAATGAGGGCGATAACTGGATTAAAAAAACCTGCGATGTCGGCCGGGGATTTTTCATAACCGCCGAATGTGAAAACGGACATAGATTTGCCAAAGAGCTGGTCTGTAATAAGGAATGGTGCGGTGTTTGTGGCGAAGACGGCTCGCATGCTCATAACCGGCGGATAGCTCGCTGGCTTCCTAAAGTGCTTGAATTAGACAGTCTCGGCTACTGGGTTTTTACCATACCAGAGGGCTTGAGGGGCAAATTCAGGAATAAAAAGGCGTTAGGCAGGCTAGGGCGCAGGGTTCAGGAATTGCTCAAGCTCTATGGCTATTCTAGGGGTTTGAGACGCTGGCACTGGTTTGGCGAGGTTAGTAAGCTAAGTTTGCGGGATAATCCTGTATTTCATCCGCATCTTAACCTGATAACAGATGGCCGGTATGTTCATCCTGATACGCTGGAAGCTATTAAGCGGGGTTATGAAGCTATCTTGGTTTCAAAGGTGGTAGATGTAAATTACCGGTATCGCCAGTCGGCCGGCGAAAAGTGGCACACTCTTAGCTATGTAACTAGGGCGACTTTTACCAGTCCGATTTGGGATGACGAGATGGCTCATAAACTTAAGGGTTTCCGCAATATGGTGGTTTGGGGGCGTGGTGAGTGGGGTGGTGAGTCGGCTTGGAACTTGGAAGACTTGGACGGCAAATCAAAGTCCGATATCGAGGGGCTGGATTTTGAAGCTGTAAATAGTATAGCTTCGGGGGCGTGTCCTGATTGTGGCAAAGACTTGAAGTGGGGGCCGGCTCTGCCGATTGCCTTGCTTGGAATGGTTAAAAAAGAAGACTTGGGGGCTGGCTATTATCGGCTTGAAACTAGGCCGCCGCCGAAGGGTCTACCGCCGGCGGTAGAGGACCGCCTGTATTGGAAGGAAGTTATCAAGCGGGCTAATTTAAGGCTGGATATCGAGCTGGCAGTTGCCGAAGCTAAAAAGGCCGATGTGGACCGCCAGGGTTTCTGGCTTGAGATATTGCCTTATGTAGATATTTTTAGCGGAACGGATTATAGTTACGATTATGAGTAGGGCAAAGGATAAAAAGCGGGCCGAAGCGGGTTATTTTTTTCGTAATGGTGCCGGTATCCGTGGGGTTTATACCGGCCTGCTAACTGGCAATGGTTCGTTGTTAAAAGAATTAGGCAGTCCGCCGTTAAAGCCTATGGATTGGCTGTGGTGCCTTCATTGCGAGCGGTTTTTTCAGGCAAAGGATTTAAGGCCGGATGACATTGGCGGTAGTGAAGGTTGCTCTTTTTTGGATTGCGATGGTGCCGGTTACGGCATTGATATTTTTGATTGGGATGACTGGACACGGCAGAATGAGCTAAAGCATTGGCCGAAGTCTAAAAGCGAGCTTAAAAGGGGTTTGCGGTGTCCGTTATATCCGGGTCGTAATGGACGGGTCAAGGGTTGATTGTGAATAGGGTTTGGTGATGGAAGATTTGGAATTCTTTGACAACTGGTTTGACGATATAGAGGACGACTTGGAAGACGGCTTGGAAGCCTTGTTGTCCGTCTTCTAGTCTTCGGCGGTCCACTTATAAGTTCCCACGCGGGATTTCTTGTGTGGGATTTTTATTGTGTCTACTCCTAGTCTACTCTAATTAATTATTAGTTATATAGTTAAGTATTGGTTATATAGTTAAGGATTAATCTGTCAGTATATCTGTATATCTGTATATCAGTATATTAATATGTCATTACGAACTATTACGAAATGGACATTACGATATGTAAATATGATATGATATGAAATAAAATAAAGGGGGTAGAGTATGTTAGGCGAGTGGCTCCGGCTAATCTGTAAGGAGCGGCGGTTATCGCTCCGGCAAGCCGAGAAAATAATCGGCATAAGCCATAGCACGGTGAATTTTATTATGCGTGGTCATCCTGTCAACTTAAGGACGGTTCAAAAGCTGGCAAAGGCTTTTGGTGATGGTGAATGTCATCGCAGGGCCCTTGAGGATAAATTGATGGTGATGGCAGGGTTCCGGCAAAGGCCGATAGAAGTGAGCGAGGCGGTCGGCCGGTTACTGGATGGGATCGGGGATTTTAGCGATGATGAGTTTAAAATTCTAGCTGAATTTGCCGATTACTTAAAAGAGATTAGAAGCAGCTTCAGCGGTCGTGCTTTAAGCAGCTTAAGCCGGTAGCTTCGGCAAGACGCTTAAGCAGCTCGGCTTTAAGCAGCTTAAATAAGCAGCTAATCGGCTACAATAAAGACTGTCTTTTTAATGGTTAAATCCTGTCCGCCGGTGGCCAGCGGCCGTCCGTAGGGCTGTAAAAAGACTGAACTGTCTTTTTGTCTTAAAGCTAAAAGCAAGACGGCTGTCTTGGATTGTCTTTGTTAGCACTCTTGTTCTAATCGGGGGGCTTGACAAAAGTAAAACAAATGTTCTAAGCTATAAATACCTCTTGGTTCCGGGTTAAAAAAGCCCGGGCTAATTTGAAACGAAGCCGGCCGCTTAGCAGTCTCCAACTCTTAAGTGCCGGCTTCTCCCTTTGTGCCTAGCTCCACGGGTGCTAAACTACTGGTCCGCCGGATACTGCCATAGTTTTGGATTACAGGGCTTCGGTTTCCATCGCCATAGCTAAAAATCATCCGAGGACTTGATTTAGCTTCTATTCTCTAGCCGATTTGACAGATTGTAGAATTCTATGCTATGTTTTCTTTATGGAGACTGTTAAGCATAGCACTCAAGATTATAAAAACCGCTTCGGGGCGGATTGTCTGGTATTAGAC
>JAUVYQ010000235.1 GCA_030603035.1 Phycisphaerae bacterium
CGGCTGTCCAACCCCCCATCTCTCTGCGAGGGGGTCTGACAGCCTCGTCAAGCCGTTTTCTCGACCTTCCCCCTGTCCAGACAGGTCATTTTGGCTTGGCGGGGCACTGAGCTGATTTCGCTTTCTCACTAAAGAGCGAAACTTTTACCTGCAGATCAGATTTTAATTTCGTCTTTACTCTTTCGCTTTGCCAGCCAGTATGATTTCGCCTTACCCCCAAAAGCAAGGACCTGGTATTTCGCTTTGCCTGCAGTGCAAAAAAAACTGCAAAAATTTTGAGCTTAGACTTGTTTTCCTGATGGATTCCGGGGTAAAATACCGATACAAAAAAAGCGACCAGACTGTCGGGTACCGGCCGCTTAAACAAAATTCGTACCCACATCATATCGGCACATCGGCAGTCTGGTCAATAGAAATTTTCCGAGGTTTGGAAGTTTTTTTTGACTGGAAGGAGCTGGTCATGTCCGACAAAAAGAAGTCCTACCCCAAACCCACCTGGATGCACGATGTCAACCCTCGATGGATCAACGCAGACACCAAGGAACTTTATGCGTATTTCTGCGTCTTCGGACCGAACACCTGCTGGCAATGGAACTGCCGCCTGATGAAGCGATTCTTTGTCTCAAGACGGACCATCAAACGCCGTCTCAAGAAGCTCCAGGACTACGCACTGATCACCATCGAGAATCCAGGCACAATCCACCGGAAAATCCACCCGGTCTACTACCCGGATGTTCAGGCCTGGCTCAGGGCAGCATGGGCAAAAAAACTCCCTGATCTAATCGGAAAAATCGGGTCCCCCAGGAAAAAGACCTGGGCCAAAAGTGGCCCACAAGAAGTAAAGAGTACTCACTACGTTCGTACTCCCCACAACGGACGTGCCAGCAAGCTGGCCCGGCTGGTTTATAACGACCGCTCAGACGCCGCGGGGCTTGGCGGTTCGAGGGGGTGGATTCCGAAAACTGAGCAGGAGAAAAAGCTGTTCGATTTCTGGTTTAGCGAGTTCCTCCGGATGGGTTACGATCTCAAAAAATCCCGGGGCCTGACCAGACGCCAGGCGGAGCTCCACAAACTCCCGCCAGGCTAAAGTTTTCTTTACGATCGGTCGAAAGGATTCAGATGTGCATGTGGTTCGGTTTTGGTGTACTGGTTTTTTTTCTCTGGCTCACTTTCGTCAGAGAGCATTGAGCATATTTTCCCCACGTGGAGCAACGTTCTCCCCCGCGTTGTTCCACTTTTTTTTCCCGACGTCGATTTCGTAACGGGCCGGCAGCTTAGTTTTTTTGAAAAAGATTGTTTCCCTGGCAAAGTCCAGAATTAAAAAGTCTCCACGTTCGCTCTGGACCCGAGATCTCCCACCGGCGTGGATCGTACTGCCCTGGTTTTTCGGGTCCCTTGATTTGAGTAACGCAAAATCCAGATGATTTCAAAACGACACCCACTATAAAAAAGCCCCAACGCAGACCCAACACCATCAAACACCCAACACGCACAAACGCAGACGCACAAACGCAAAAAACCAAACGCCCAAACGCACAAACACAGACGCACAGACGCACCAACGCAGACGCACAAACGCAAAAAACCAGACGCACAAACGCAAAAAACCAAACGCACAAACGCAGAAAATACGCAGCACCTCACTGGTTGTTCCCGGAACAAAACGCACAAATCACTTACATCATGGGTGTGGTCCCGAACAAACTCACGTCGTGGGTGTGGTCCCGAAACAAAGCACATCATCGGTGTGGTCCCGAACAAACTCACGTCGTGGGTGTGGTCCCGAACAAAAGCATAAGGTGGGTGTGGTCGCATAACAACGCACACACAGCACCATCATTCCGACTATTGAACTTTTGTCTTCTCCTTACATTTCTTAATCCAACTACCCCACCCACCACCCTAAAGAATCATCGCACGCATCTTATCCTTACGCAGGCTCGTCGGTTGGTTTGGTCGTTTGTTCCATAGTGCGTTGAATACTGGTTCGCCCCGCGTTGTTCTCGCTAACGCTCGTTTGAATTACTAACGCGGGGCGAACCAACAACGCACAATTCCACAAACGACCAAACCAACCAACCGCACGGCAACTCCCTCCCTCCGGTCGGTCGAACGGCTGCCTAAGCACGTTCCAGTCGAAGGGTCCATTCGCTCTTTACAGTACGGCCGGTCTACGCTTATTGCGCAAAACGCTTGCCCGCGAGCAAAAGAAAATGCCTTCGTTCGCTGCGCTCACCAGCAAAACGTTTTTACTTTTTGAATGTTTTGCTTCTCAGGCATTTTTTTTGCTCGCGGCCCGCCAGGGGCGGTCCGGCCTAAGTGTTTCTCAAAACATTCGGTGTGTTCTATCGGCAGCCGTGGCGTCCCAAGGGTCCGCCGCCGTGCTCGAGCCTGCCTTGCCTCCCAAGGGTCGGCACTGCCTCCGCTGCGCGTCGGGTAGGTTCGCCTGGCCGCGGGGCGGCCAGGTGCATCGCCTTCCGGCGATGTTTTCGGCGATCACTGAGCGCGGTCCGGGGTTATTTTGCCGGATCCGGAGCTTCGCTTTGTTGTTCCGATGTTCAACCTTGGAAGCTCCCTCGATGTCCCCGTGTATACCCAGCTAACATTTTTGCACTTTTAACCGGCTGTCCAACCCCCCATCTCTCTGCGAGGGGGTCTGACAGCCTCGTCAAGCCGTTTTCTCGACCTTCCCCCTGTCCAGACAGGTCATTTTGGCTTGGCGGGGCACTGAGCTGATTTCGCTTTCTCACTAAAGAGCGAAA
>JAUVYQ010000309.1 GCA_030603035.1 Phycisphaerae bacterium
CACGCTGCGGATCGGCGGCGCTCGAGCTGGACTCGACGGCAAGAGCAAAACTTATTAGACTTTACGGAAAAGATGTGGTATAAACGGCCTGTAAGGGCTTATCTTATAAAATCGGATATAGTTTTCTTGTAAGTCTAAGGGCGAAAACGTATAAGTTTGTAAATGAGTGATCCTGCGATGGGAAATAGGAGCTGGTATGGGTAATAGCAGAGCGCGACAAGGGACGTCACGCGGGGGATTGTCACCGGAAAAATATCTCACCGAAGAACAGCAAAGACTTTTGCTTGCCTATGTCAAGGGCCAGGCGGATATTGCCAGGCACAGAAACAAGTGCCGGGCGATCGTTGACGAAATGATCGTCACGTTGTTCTTGAATACCGGGCTAAGGGCGGAGGAACTATGCTCGCTGAAACTCCGTGATCTGCCGGTGACACACGGGAAAAATGTTGTGTTCGTTCGAGTGGGAAAGCGGAAAGTCAGCCGGACGATTGAAATCAGTGATCGGTTTTCCAAGAAGCTGGACCGCTTCATAACGGCGGACCTGGCCCGGCGAAAGAAGATCAAGGCCCGCAAGGCAAAGGATTTTCTCTTTGTCAATGAACGCGGCGGTCCGCTGAGATATGTCAGCGTCTACAGTAAGATCAAGCGGATCGGCCGGCGGGCCGGCGTCGGGCATTTGCATCCGCACGTCTTGCGGCATACGTATTTGACCAGGCTTTACAACGTCGCGCACGATCTGCGATTCGTCCAGGACCAGGCGGGCCATGCGTCCCCTGTTACGACGGCGATTTATGCTCAGACAGACCAGGAAGAACGGCGAAAGCAGATCGAGGCGCTCGATAAGATCAATATGCTTGCCGAGTAGCTTGAGCTGGACCGGGCAGGCGTGATTGTGGGGCCGAGACGTGCTCAAGGCTCCAAAAATCGGCCGGCAAGGGGTCTCTGCTATCCAATGGCCAGAAATCGTGCCCTGTGGCGACTCCTGGCGATTTTTGCGAAAGTGATTTGACAAAATCCTGATGCTATGTTAGCCTCGGGCCGGGTGGCGGGAAAAAAAACGGTACGTTTTTTTTCCCTTCTTCATAAAGGGCGTCAAAGCATATCAAACCGGCAAGCAAACCGATATACCAAGACAGGCCGTCAGGGTCAAATCTGGCGCGCCAGGACGGCTATACCGGCATAGCCACGGAACGAACGGCCCTTGAGGGGGCAATGGGACAACGATTGACAAAGCCAACTGGTCAAGCTGGCTTCAAGTATGGCGGTGCATCACCGAGGCTATGTCCAGGCGCTTAAACGGCGAAAGGAGCCTGGAAACGCAGGGGGGCGCCGCCCAAATTGCGGTATAAAACGGCCTTTTTGCCCGCCGGAAACGCCCGTTTTATACCCCGAAAATCGGGGTATATATCACGAGGTCCAGGTCGATTTGAACGCCCTTGTCAATGCCCGTGCCCCTGCCCCTGCCAGTGCCCCTTGCTTGTTATTTTGAAAATAATGCGGTTTTTGTAGAATGGGGGCATTGTTGGGCCGATAGATAGGTGGTAAGGGCATGGCAAGTCCTAACGAAATTTGAAAGGGTATTGGACGCAACGATCTTATGGCAGAGCATTATTTGCGAAAAGTACAGAAGCATGGAACCGGCAAGGAAACTCGCATCCCTCCGGAGGTATGTAAACAACTTGGGATAACGAACGGAGGCGATATAGAATTTAGCC
>JAUVYQ010000358.1 GCA_030603035.1 Phycisphaerae bacterium
CCCGGGCGCGTCAAGAAAAAACTTGATTTAAGCTGGCAGTGTGGTTAATCCGATAATAAAATAGAGCTGATTAAAGCAAGGGCCCGACGGAAATACGCCGAGGACCGATGATATCGAGAGTCAACTACTCATATCATCGGCAATTCGACAAAATCTGTCAAACCTTTCTGGTCAAAGTGTAAAAATATTTTCACGGACGCGTTTGAAAAATGGAACGGAGACCACTATGGCAAAGACCGGGAAAATGAGGAACGGTAAGACGGACACAGGGCATAAGGCGTTCTATCAGCAACCTTGGGTGCAGAGGGTTCTGCGGGGGCAATACAATTTCTTTGAAAAGATGGTGTTTGTGAGGACTGCGAGTTTTGGTGCATCTGGGTGCTGGATGTACAATGAGAAATATGCAGAGGAACTCGGATGCTGTGAGAGATATGTTATCGAAGCGATTACTAATTTATGGAAGGGAGGAGAGTTTTGGATTACGGGCTGGAACAGCCGAAACCGATGTATTTACGCAGCTCACAATCCAGAAGTTGTGGCGATGGCGGAGGCAAGGTACAAAGCGGAGGTCAAGGTTGGGAAGGTGACCGACAAAAGAGATTTTTACCTAAAAAATAAGACCAGGGGATATACAACCCCCCCGAAAGCTACGGGGTTGGAAAAGAATAACCCTGAACAATAGTGCAGGGTTAGACAGCCAACCCTGAACAATAGTGCAGGGTTGGGTGAACTATAGTGCAGGGATGGGTGAACTATAGTTCAGGGTTACCCTGAACAGGAGTGCACGGTTCACTTAAGTAAGAGTAGAGAAAGAATTAAGGAGCTAGAATTGAGGCGGTCGGATTTGTCTTTGGCTTCCGTAGAGCAGCCAAATCCGACCGCAAAAAGAAGGGAAAAGGACATGACTGGACGAAAAGTAGAGGCACGGAAGCAATGCAATAAATGCGATGAGTGGAAGGACGAAAGCCAATACTATAAACACAGAAGACATATAGACGGATTGGCGAATTGGTGTAAGGTATGCGCAGATAAAGCAACAAACAAGTGCCGAAGTCGGCGGGTAAAGAGGAAGGCGCTGAGCCGCGTGGGCATTGACCCACAATTTGCAAGCTGACCCTGGCGCTTGATTTCTTCATGTCTGGAAGGACTTGGAGGTCTGTATGTACCTTGAAGATTGGGACGGTTATGGTAAAATATCCGCGGCGATCCTTGCCCGCGACCCGTACCTGGTGAGGTGCTGGACAGAGTGGGGGCCAGGGCTTATCGTACAAAAA
>JAUVYQ010000225.1 GCA_030603035.1 Phycisphaerae bacterium
TTTTTTACGTCGCGCTCGGGATCCGGGAGTTTTTGACTTGTGGGATTTGGCTGACTGCCATTGTTCAAAGGCTTTTTCGATTACTGCAACGCCCTCCTCGCCTGCGATGGCGACAACGATTGCGATAAAATCAGCGAATGCCCTGATTAGTAGTCCCTTGGTTTTGAGGTCCATAGATTTTTCTTAAGTGTCACCAGTCCGATTGTTACGGCTGTTTGCCCTTTTGGTCTTTGCGAATCGGCGTATTAACCTTAAGGAACATCCGGCAAATTCGGCGCAACGATTCATCCTGAGAATCCTTGTTGACCTTCAAGGCATAGATGAGCCTGGGTTTTGTCTGAGGTTTTTTCCTGGCTATTTCCCACAGTGACCAGATAGCCCTCTGACGCAACCATGGTTTCGGATCAGTTTTTGCAACGGATACCAATAGTTCTACCGTCGAGTCGGAGACTTCGAGCCTGGGTTTTATCTGAGGTTTTTTCCTGGCTATTTCTTCGAGTGAACGCATAGCCCTCTGACGCAGCCATATATCGGGATCAGTATTTGCAACGGATAAGAGCAGGTCTACTGCCGAGTCCGTTCCGAAATTTCTCAGCGCATCTGTAGCCAACCCACGGACGTGCTTACTACTGTCACCGATAGCGGCTGATACAATATCGAACTGTGAGTAGTCACCACCGCGTGCAAGCAAACCGGCACATTTAATTTTAAGTAGACTGCCAACAACGAAACCGTTCGGGTCCAGTGATAGTGCTTTTATGGTCGGCATCCAGTCCTTATTGCCGAGAGAACAAAGCGTACGAGCAGCGCACATTTTCATACTAGCAGATAATATTTCGGGATGGTGCGTATTGGCGGCGTTGACAATTTGCAGGAGTTTAGGCACAGCGGAATACATTTTCCTGCAGACGATCACTCCCATAGCCAATGGCTGTGTCCCAATAATATCCAACTGTTGAATGATTACGGTATCATTGGCATCTTCCGGGAGACCAAGGAGTGTGAGATAGTCTTTCTCGGCATCCACACAGGGACGCTGGCGAGCAGGGGTTCTTTTAGGAGCTGAGGCCATGGACACACTTATTAGCAGTGAGCACAAGAAAAAACAGGAGAGCATTTTGCTTAGGCTTTTTGTAAACATCTTATGTCCCTTTCTTACTATTAACTATTGTGGTTACGGTGTACAACCCTCCGGCAACGCAGCCGAAATGGGATGGTCGTAAATATACTGTGCATTATATGCCCTCTGCTCGGAATCGTCAAGTGCGGTATTTGGATTATTGAACAGGTCTTGGGTTTCAAACAATGCCTGACTGAAGAACCATTGTATCGTAGGTAGCATGGAGCTTTTCGCCGCCTGGCAGGTAACGGTGTCCGGGTCTCCGCAATCTATATAGCTATGGCAGTCGCGTTCACAGGTTTTTATGGCTTCAGATAACGTGTCTTCATAAAAATATCGCCAGTCACACCGATGTTTTTCCTCGTGAGCAATGACGGCGGTATAACACCAAAACACTTCATATGGGGGACCTTCATCATCGTTTAGATCAGTGTCGTCCAGGTCACACTTGGCAAAATCGGCATAGGAACAGGGGACATCAGCGGCGCTCTCTACCGAAATATGGTCGGGGAGTAGGTAAAACGGGTAACGTACCAGGATTCTGTCTTGGGCAACAACGTTACTGATTTCACATACCCACTTGCCGCTGTCGTATTTGAAATCCACATCATAATGGGTTGCATAAACCTTGTTGTATGAGCCAAAAATGGTACAGGTTTCGGAGGCGTAATTATCGTTCGGGCTAATCCAGTAAATGCTCGAATCATGCGAACCGGCGAAACCACATCCCGGAGGCAAAGAGACGTTGATTGTAATGTCGGAAGTCGAATCGCCGCACTCGGCCTCAATAGTGTAATCTCCCGTAAGTGCAAGGTTGGTTATATCTACCTCATCATCATAGCTCGGGTCAACCGTTATATCTGCATCCGCTCCGGACGGCTGGTCATAAACATACCACGTTGGTTCACCATCAGGCCAATTATACCAGTCACCAGGATCTATCTCCGCCCACAGGTGTACCAACTCGCACAGACAGACAAAAACAGGGCCTTCATTCATGCTATGACCCCATACACCCTCGTACACTTCGTAAACCTCAACGACGTAAACTTCGCAAGAGTCGCTGGCGCTGCAGGGAGGCGATCCATCATCTATAACCGTCAGGGTGGGATAATAGATACCGACATTCGAATATTCGTGAGTTAGCTCGTAAGGAGGGGAACCATAACCACTTTCGGGAGTGCTCCCATCGCCAAAATCCACTTCCCACTCTGCAATGTCACCATCCGGGTCACCGGCATCCAGAGAGAAGCACGCAGTTTCCCCAATTGGAATATTTTCGTAATACTCGTAATCAGGAGAAATCGAGGACCAGGGAGAATCGTTACACGCAGACGCTTTGTTGACGGTTACGGACAAGCATATTACAAACAGAGCAATTGTTAAAAGCCATCTGTTCATCTTTGCCTCCTTTCCGATTGACGCATTTTCTTAAAATTATAGTATTTCAGCCAGGCGCGAGCAGCACCGGCCGCCTGGCAGTCGGGGTAGTCCACGAGTAATTTCAGGAAAGCAAATGCGATCTCCGGCTCGGCCTCGGATTCCGGAACGACCCCCGCCAAAATAAGCCGTTTGTAGCTTTGACCTACCATGAACTGAGTGTACCAGGCATCATGGTAATCAGGCCAGTTGTCAACTACCGCCTGATAGTACTCGATGGCGTTTCCATATTCCTTGAAGTGACGATAACAGTCACCGGCGAAGTGATAGGCATGTGCAGTTGTAAAAGGGATATCGGCAAATTGGGTTATTATAATTTCCCATTTGGCCAGGGCCATTATAAGGTGTTCATCGGATATGGAATCAAGACCATGCATGCGCTCAGACC
>JAUVYQ010000172.1 GCA_030603035.1 Phycisphaerae bacterium
ACACGCGAAGAGAAGCTCGAACTTGATGTCGAATATGTGGAAACGGCAAGTTTTGCGGCCGATATAAAGATAATCCTGACGACTATTGCCCAAGTGTTTGGGCGAAAGAGTATATACGAAAAGAAGTATTCGCAAACCGAAGAGACAAGAGGAGAAAAAAAGTAAAAAGGAAGGGCTGAGCCGTGAAATTGTCCTCAAAAGAAAAAGACGCTTTAGATAAGCTGGCGAAGGTATTTCGAGAGCGATTTGGGGCCGAAGAGGTAATTCTGTATGGCTCTGCCGTGCGCGAGGAACTTGACGAGGGCTCAGATATAGATCTACTGATAGTTCTTCCTGAGGTTAACTGGGAAATAGAAAAGGATATTATCCAGAACTGTTTTGCCGCAGAGCTTGAATGCGGACGGGTTTTCTCTGCTACCTGTTACAGCGTAGATGAACTTGAACACAGCCCATTGCGAGTCTCTCCGCTGATACTGAATGCTCGCAAAGATGGACAATCTCTATAACGGATGATGTTCTCGAACTGATTAAGTATCGATTCAGTCAGGCTGAGGAGACATTAACAGCGGCAAAAGAGTTATTGGCTAACGGACATTATAATGAAAGGAGGCCGGCTATTAAGGTGAAATACATAACAAAAATAGAGCAGTTGGAGCAGTTAAGTGAGCAGGAGCAAGCTGAGCTGAAAGAGGTTACAGATAAGTTTGATTTTCGCGTCAACGACTATTATCTATCGCTTATCGATTGGGACGACCCTGACGACCCCATACGTCGTATTGTAATCCCGGACAGGAGAGAGCTTGAGAAGTGGGGCCGGCTCGACCCTTCAGATGAGAAGCGAATCACCGTTATGCCGGGGCTCGAGCATAAATATCATTCCGTTGTCTTGTTCCTGGTAACCAATAAATGCGAAGGGATATGCCGGTATTGCTTCCGCAAACGTATTTTCATCGAGCCGGAGAGGGAATCCATACAGGATTGGGATGCGGCATATCGATACGTGAGCGAGCGCGCCGAAGCCACGAACGTGCTGCTGACGGGGGGAGACCCGCTGACACTGGCGACCTCAAAACTTGAAGAGATTATGCGTCGGCTGAGGGAAATTGACCATGTTCAGATAATTCGTCTTGGCACAAGGATGACATCATATAACCCGTATCGAATTATCGATGACCCGGCATTGTTAGAGGCGGTCGCAAAATACAGCACGGGCAAAAAAAAGATATATGTAGTAACTCACTTTGTTCATTCGCGAGAGCTGACGGATGCTGCTGTTGAGGGAGTTCATCTGCTGCAGAAAGCCGGCGCGGTGATGGCCAATCAGACGCCCCTTATAAGGGGGCTGAATGATGAGCCCGATGTTCTGGCGGAGCTGCTTGGGAAACTTTCTTTTATTGGCGTACCCCCTTACTATATTTTCCAGTGTCGTCCGGCTCTGGGTAACAAGGCTTATACGGTGCCGATTGAACAGGGGTATGAGATTGTGGAGCAGGCCAAAGCGCGGGTATCCGGACTGGCAAAGCGGGCGCGATATGTAATGTCACATTCGAGCGGAAAAATAGAAATCGTCGGCAAGACCAAAGAGATGGTCTACTTCAAATATCACAGGGCGTTCCGTGATGAGGATAGCGGGCGTTTCCTGGCTTTCAAGAGTAATCCGAACGCTTGCTGGCTCGATGATTATGATGAAGCGATAGAGGACTGCCCAATCAATTTGCCGCAAAGACTGTGCGAGCTGAAATAGAGTTGGAGTTTTTGATTTTGGGTTTTTAGTTTTGAGTGATTTGGATAACCCCCGGTATAGCGGGGGTTTATTATTTGGGAAATTCGGATGTGTGTAGCAAAGGTTATCAAAACTGGAGTATTGGTGGTTTTGATGTGTTCTGGGGCGGGGTATGCGTTAGAACCTGATGAGATTCTGGTCATAGCGAACAAGGACATCCCGGCATCGGTGCGGATTGCGGAATACTATTGTGCAAAACGAAAAGTGCCGAGGTTTAATATCCTCGCTTTGCCTCTGGGAACAGGACTTGGTGAGACGACCAGCAGAGGCGATTATGGAAAAAAGTTTGCTGAGCCGATTCGTAAGAAATTATCGAGACCTGAATTCGCCGGTAAAATCAAGTGCTTGCTGACAACTTACGGCGTGCCGATAAAGGTGGCAGGGCGAGGGCTGTTAAAAGGCCAGGAAGGTAAACTAAAACAATTAAGAGAATTGGTCGACCAAGAGAAAAATAAGATTGAACAGTCAGAGCAGAAGGGTTCAGTCGAGTCGGCTCAGCAGAAGAAAAAAACCAGTCGCAAACTATCGCAGTTGCAATCCCAAATTGACCGTATCATCGGCAAAGAAACGGGAGCCAGCGTGGATAGTGAATTATCAATGGTGTTGTTCGGTGACTATGAGCTGTATCGGTGGCAGCCGAATGAGTTGAAGAATAGCGTGCCGGGTCTGAGTTTTAAGACGCTTATGGTTTGCCGCCTTGATGGGCCGGACAAAAAAATAGTCAAAGCTCTTGTCGATAAAGCAATAGCGGCAGAGAAAACGGGGTTAATGGGTATTGCTTACATCGATTCGCGGGGTATTGCAGATGACAAAAAACCTTATTCACCCGGTTATTTTGACCAATCCTTGCGGGATTTGGCGGTCTTTACAAGATTGCGAACAGAAATGGCCGTCAAACAGGAGCGAACAGAAAAACTTTTCGCACCCGGTGCCTGTCCCAGGACGGCTATCTACTGCGGCTGGTACAGTTTGAAAAAGTATATCGATGCCTTTGATTTTGTCGATGGTGCGATTGGGTATCATATCTCAAGCTGGGAGGCGGTTGACCTTCGCGACCCGAACAGCAGCCAGTGGTGTCCGGCTATGCTGGCCGACGGGATAGCCGCAACGCTGGGGGCGGTGGCTGAACCCTATCTTCATTCATTTCCGGAGCCGAAAGCATTTTTCCTGGAGTTATTCAACGGCCACTGTCTTGTTGAGGCATACTACCGCACAAAGCCGTTTAATTCGTGGCAGCTGGTTTTGATAGGCGACCCGCTGTATAGACCTTTCAAAAAACCTTAACCGTCACCGGGTGGCAATTTTTTGGGTAAAGCGCCGGCGAAATAAAGCTGCCAGATAGGTTATACCAACGACGGCTGCGATTCCTACAGCAGAGGTGATTACATCCTGCGCTCCGAAATTCTTGCCGGAAATTACGGAAAATAATCTTACAGCTAATAGAAAACCTATCGGCAGAGCTAATGCTGCTGTCAGCCATTTGGGTTTCGGGGCTTTTAGCGACAGGAAATGATGTATATGTCGAATCCACAGCATAGTAAAAAATGCGTGGGCAAATAGATGAAACATCACATTTGCTACCGGCGGCAGTACGTCAGCCAGGTTCGCCCGCGTCAAATTTGCTGAAACAAAGATGACAATGCCTGTTACTACAAGTAAGGCAGGCCAAAATGTAAGAAACGTGAACAGAATTAGGCCTGCAAGCACACCTGCCAGGTTCGCGAAAAAGTCCATAACATCGCAGCTGCGTCCCACCATCAAGCCCTGAAGCAGTTCGTCTACAGCTCCATACCCGGCTATCACTAAAAGTACCCACCAAACAGTGGCTCTGCGCCAGTTCACTTTTCTGTCAGGACGGATTGTGAACCACAGCAGAAAAACCAAAACCAGATAAGCAAGGAAGTGAAGGCTTTTATCGGACACGTGGGCTTCACGAACCAACTGCGGGACGGGTATATGCGCAAGGACAAAGATGGTGGGCCAATAGAGCAGCAATGAGATTATAGTTAGTTTTTGTCGGCGCGATAAAGCCATTGAAATCGCCTGAATACGTTACGGGGGTCCCCAAACGCCCTTTATTGCGTTTTGGGGGCCACTTAAACAACGGTCTTACAAAATTGCCGATATAATGGTTTCCCATTTTGCGACTTTTCGCAAAATGGAGCACCAATAATATGTCGATATTTACACGGCGCTTCTTTGATTTTACCAGAGATTTGTTTATGATGTAATGGGTAATTTGCTGAATGGGACTCAGAATTGGAGAGAAACTATGTTCGATTCAATAATTGAATTTTTCAGAAGTGCGATAATGGAACAGATAGTAAAGGACCCGGTCTGGGCGACGATAGCTTTTGTGGGGTAGGTGATATTCGGCGGACGCTTTATCCTTCAATGGATAGTCAGCGAATATAAAAAAAGGTCCCATGTGCCGACGGCTTTTTGGTTTATGTCACTGGCGGGAAGTCTCATTCTGCTGAGCTATTCTGTTCACATAAAAAATCCTGTTCTTATGCTTGGCTTTTCACTGAACACCTTGATATATTTGCGGAACCTTCATTTGATTTATAAGCACGCTAAAAAAGCTGATTTGGAGGATTGAAAAAATGAAACGTCTGACAATTTTTATAATAATTTTAGCTGGTTTTGCCATCGTTTGCCTTGGGCAGTACAGGTCTCGGGTTTCGCCGCGCAAGCCGGCGCTTAAAATAGTTCAGCTTGCCGAGCCGAGGTTAACAGGGCCGCTCAGTTTCGAGCAGGCGTTGGCCAAACGGCGAAGTGTACGCCAGTTTACCGGCCAGCCGCTCAAGTTTATACAGATTGGCCAATTGGCCTGGGCCGGTCAGGGCATAACAAAACCAGCAGAAGGTCCTCAACCAGCACTTCGAACGGCACCATCGGCAGGAGCGATTTATCCGATAGAGTTATATTTTGCCACGCCGGAGGGGCTGTTTGTTTACCGTCCGGAGCAACACAGTCTGGAAGAAACCTTAAATCAGGATGTGCGCGGCAGACTGGGGGCGGTAGCCAATGCTCCGTGTGACATTATCGTTGCAGGTTCTGTGAGAAAGCTTGCGGCCAAATTCCGCAAAGAGGCCAGAAGATATATGCTGTTGGAAGCGGGGCACATTGCCCAAAATATCCAGCTGCAGGCCGTCTGCCTGGGGTT
>JAUVYQ010000318.1 GCA_030603035.1 Phycisphaerae bacterium
TTCTTCTGTCCTCGAGGGCAGCATATCTCTTACTACAAATATAAGACGATCGTAATCACCCTTGACCAGGGCAATCTTGTTGGATGGGCTGTCCGCCAGCGTAACGGTTCCCTGATTCACCTGTTGGTCGATACTGATTATCGTGGTAAGGGTATAGGTACTCATCTCCTCGAGCTTCTGGAACCTCTGTTCATTCGCAGCAAATTCGACCAGTCCACAGGTGACCCCCTGAAGTTTTACCAGGACAGGGGTTACGAAAAAACATCTGATGAACGAATCGGACGCAACAAGAACATCGACCTGCTTACCCGAAAATAGTTTATCGATTTAATTTGTCCAAATACCCAGGGGAACTTCGAACCCCTCCGGGCCTGGTTTATGATCCAAACCGACGTCTGCGCCGAAACCCCCTTTTTGATACCGAAAACGAATGTCCCCACTGAGCCGGCTCGAGGAGCTCCTTTCTGGACCATACACCATTACATGCTTTTTCAATGCACCGGGTGACATGCCCACAATTTTTGTCCGACGAGCTCGTCAACGGCCCATTCTGCAAAAATTGTGGGCAAAACCAATAGGTAGTGACATCATCCTCCGTCTAACACGTTTAAAAAACTTTTGAGCCCTATTGTATTGACCAGGTGATTTCGTCGCCCTGTTTTTACGCTGATTATCGATGTCACCGTCTAAATCGAGCAAATTTTTAGATGAAAAACCCGAAAAAATCGTGAGACAGTGTGAGAAAAATCAAAAACAAAGGCAGAAAAAGAAAGCAAAGTTAACGCCCAAAACTGCTTACAAGGCAACGCGAAAAACTCGTCTTTAAAATTCGTATCGTTCGTACGACGCTGTACATCCTAAGGAACGTAGTCACACCGACAACGCCAGAAAATCTTCGTATCGCCCCCACGACGCTGTACATCCTAAGGCACGTAGTGACACCGACAACCCACAGCCCACCCTAAGAATTGTCCCAGCCTAAGGCACAATCGCAAGAACTACCCCACCCCACCTCGGACCGCACATCATAGCTTAAAGGTAGATTCCCCCCACCCGCCACCCGTGTACCAACAACCGACATCTAACGAACGAACAATCGAATGTTAATTTTAACGCACAGTACGTCGGGCAAAAAAGGCCCACACTCCATAGAGAAACAACGACTGAAACCAAAAAGACGGTGACAGCCGGGGGCTCACGTCACCGTCTTTTGGGTTCCTGTTTCTCAATTGCGTTTGGGGCCTTTTTTCCCTCCTCCAGTTCGGAACATCTGCACACGCTGGAGGGTTGACTCTGCATTTCGGAAGGCACCGTGAGCAACCGTCTCCGCCGTAAAAGACGAACGCCTCCGTCAGGTAGCTCACCTGGTGCTGGGGATTAGTAGTCAGATTCCCCACTCAAGCCAGCATCGCAAGTTAGTCCCACCCACCCCCAAATCAGCGGGGACAGATAGCAAAAGACGCTATTATGGGCATTGAATTCCGAAAAGTAAAAGCAGCCAGGTTCAAATCGGGTTGCAAGCAATTATTTTATAGGGCTAAAGCCCTCCGATTTGAACTTTTACTTTTCTTGGAAATCGGCGGGGCAATTGCAAGGACGCCGAAAGTCACGGCAGCTATTTATGGTAGTGT
>JAUVYQ010000023.1 GCA_030603035.1 Phycisphaerae bacterium
ACACAATTCTACAGATTCTGAGCGTGACCTTATTCGAGAAAGTGTCTATTTTACAAGTACTTATGGAAGCCGGCTACAAAACTGATGGCACTGGTTTTTGTAACCAGTTAATGTTATTCGACTTATAACCGGACAGTAGTGATAAGCAAATACTGTGGGCTTTGTGATATACTCAGCTTCAAACCATCGGTTTGCCAAGAAAGTTTGGTTTTGTTGCCAAGTAAGTTGACGAGCATCCTTTCACCGGGCCGTGTCGGCAAGGTTATCTCGTGCTCTTTGCCCATTGTCCAGAACACCACAGCTTCGTTTTCCTTGCTACTCTGCGAACCCAGCCCTTCGGAAGGGCGGGGCGAAGCACAAGTTTTGGTCAACTTGAGGACAAAATCGTTTTTGCTGTCCACATCCAGTCGTTGCTCAACGGAATATCCAGCAAGAGTAGAAGATAGGGTCTTGGCTGCGAGGTATGCTGTCTTGGGCTTTAGGTCGTGTGTCATCGTCCCGAAGTGATGTTCTCTCTCGTTAGGGTTGGTTCCATCGTTTTTCCAATCATACCATATACTGACAGGGATGCGCTGATGGAGATTGACCAGAAACATTCGTACAAGATACTGGGCCTGTTGCTGTTCGGTGAGACGGGATTTATCCCAGTTGATGAGCGAATATCCCCATTCGCCTGAGAGGACAGGGATATCCTTTGGTTCCCGCGAAGCGGGGTCCCCCTCCGGGGCGTAACGTTTAATGAGTTCACGAAGTCTGGCATAATCTTTGATGACTGTCTCAGGTGGCTGTGGTCGGTATGGATGTACCGTCAGGGCATCAATCCACTTGAGCAGCCCTGTCTTGAAACACTCCTGGAGCCATCCAAATGGAATTCCCGATGTGGCTGGGGCGACGACCAAACCGGTGCTATCAGCTTCTTTAAGTCGTGGAGCGGTTAGTTTGACGAGCTTGCAGTAATCGTCGGCGCTCGGTTGAGGTCTCCAAAACTGCTTTATGTTCGGCTCATTCCATATCTCCCAGAGTATTGCTTTTCCTGCGTATCTCTTTGCAGCAGCTTCGGCGAAAGCGGCGAACGCCCTGCGGCCTTGCTCTGTGCGGACCGACCTGTCCGACTCATATAGCCGGTTACTGTAGTCGAGAATATACAGGATACGTATGCCTCGTTTGGAGCATCCTTTCGTCAGGGCATCATAACCAGATTTCTCGAATTCGTAAGCTCCTTTCTTTCTCTCGACAGCTCCCCATGTCAGGTCTATCCTGATGAACTTGAACTCTGCATCGGAGATTAAGTCCAAATCCCGGGGTTCGCTCCTGAAATGTATGTTGACGCCAAAGCCATTCGGCACAGTGAGTTCGGGCAGGGGAACTGCTCCTGTGGAAGGAAACGCTACGGCTACGGCCCCTAAAATTAAACATCCGGCCAGGGATATGCAGTATTTCTTAATCATCGATTGTATAGTCTTCAAAATAACGCTAACCCCATACATAAGTGTGGGGAATCCTTTTCTCTTCAAATTGGTCATCTTATTCATCTTCTGTCTGCCTGCTTTTGCTTAACGATATCGGTGTAAAGGAGATTCTGCGTAAGCAGAATTTGAACGGCACGTAATTATACGGCAGATGTGCAGGTTTGTTAGAAAAATCAATCAAAAGTGCGGGTAGTTAGCAACAAAAACAGAAATTTTCAAAATTTTTTTTAATCGTTTGTAGCTAAGGGTTTGCGAAAAAAGCTCTTTCTGAAAATCCCACATTTTTCGACTCAAACGCGCAGGTTCGTCCAATAGTAGAGGGACGTAAAAAAAATTGCCCCCCACATCTTGCTTCGCAAGAAGCAGTGGGGGTAAAATTGCGAGGAAAAGAAATGGCTTTTGACCTTGGTATCTTTAAAGACCCGACTTTACAAGAAGATTATATCGAGTGGCTCGTTGATGAGCACTCGGTAGATATTCAAACACACTTTGCGAAACTGTGGGAATATTACGCAAACCGGATGGAAACCCCCAAAGCAGGGGCTGAATTGGGGCGGTGCTACCTGCAGGCACAGGAATATGGGCTTCCTGCGAGAATAACAGGGCTCGTGCACTCGGCAAACGCAGGTGTCTTCGGTGCAAGACGCCTCTGCGATGTGCAGCGAAAAGAAGTAGTAATCGAAAACGATATTGCGTGGCGAATAAATGCAGCGGTGGATTTTCTGTTCGGAAAGCCAATTAGTTTTGTTTCCAAATCGCCGGACAGCCAAAAACGTGCAGAAATCGAATCTATATTGAAGGCAGTGTTTGCGGCTAACGGCGGTATCGGATTTTTTCAGGATATGGCAGTGCTCGGAAGTGTTTACGGTTTTGTCGATTGTCTCGTCAGGCCTGGCGATGAAATTACCAATTTACGATTTTCGATTTCCGATTCGTCAATTGCCAATCGTCAATCGTCAATCCACAATTTCAACGATGTGCTGCAATTGGCACAAACAATCGGCTTAGAACTGATTGAAGCACCGAGAGCACTGCCTGTTCTGGAAGAGGATGACTACAAAAAAATCAGATATTACGTGCAGCACTTCTACCAGAAGAAAAACGCCCTGAGCGGGAAAAACTCTTTTCTATCGAGACTGCTGTCGCAGGTCAGGCGAAGCAGTGATAGTCGGCAGGTGGTTGCAGTGACGGAGATTACTTCGGGTACCGGCTGGCAGAGGTATGAAGACAAACAGCTTGTTGCAGAAGGCGAATTGCCGTGGGGATTTCTGCCGGTGGTGCATATTCAAAACATCGCTCAGCCATACTACTACGAGGGGCTAAGCGATGTCGAGCCGCTGATACCGCTGCAGGACGAGCTTAATACCAGATTAAGTGACAGGGCGAACAGGATTACGTTCCAGACGTTTAAGATGTATCTTGGCAAAGGGATAGAGGGATTCGAGGACAGGCCCATATCGCCAGGTAGGATGTGGTGTACCGACAATCCGGACGCGGCTATTGAAGAGTTTGGCGGAGATGCGGCGACGCCGAGCGAGGATATGCACATCGCTGAGATTAGAGAAGCGATGGATAAAACCAGCGGAGTAACACCAGTGGTGGCGGGAGTATTGAAGAATAAGCTCGGCAACCTTACAAGTGCGGTGGCTCTCAGACTGACGTTTATGGGGATGCTGTCGAAGACCGAGCGAAAGAGGTTTACGTACAGAGAAGGGCTGAAAAAAATCGCCCAAATGGTTCTGGATATACTCGATAAGGCCAACATCTACAAAATCGGCGGGGCGGACAAAGAGATTGATATTATTTTTCCCAGTCCGCTGCCTGAAAATATGATGGAAAAGCTAAAGGAGGCCCAGATTAAAAAAGAATTGGGCGTGCCGACTGAGCAGTTGCTCAGAGAATTAGGCTATGAGGCCGTGAAAGAAAGTTAAGAGGGTTCCCAGCCGCAATAAAGTGCGTTTGGGGTCCCAGACTGAAGTTTAATCAGGAGGTTTTATGAGTCCGATTGACACAGACGAAGGGATTTTGTCAGAAGACACAGCGGGACATACTAATAGTGACGTCGATAACTTGAAACTTGTTCCGGTGGCCGAATCAATCCGCTATCGAAAGAGAGCACAGAGTGCTGAGAAGAAAATCGAAGCTTTGGCTGAGCAATTGAGTGAAGCAAAATCAGAGGCCAAAAAGATGGCTGAGCAGTTGAGCAGTATTGAGGTCGAACAAAAACTGACGCGCAAATTAGCTGCTGCTGGGACTGTCGATCTGGAAACGGCCGTGTTAATTGCCAAGGCCAGAATAGAAGGTGGGGACGATGCGGATTTGGACGGTGTGGTTAAGCAGTTGAAGAAGGAAAAGCAATATCTGTTCGCCGACAATAGTGATGGGGCTGTGACGGCAAAAAAAACCGCAGGGGTTAAGGACCGAATGCAAAACAGCCAGACAATCCTCGAAGGAGCAGCCAGGAAAGCGGCAACGACAGGCAATCGGACAGATTTGCAGGAGTATCTGAAACTGCGAAGAAATTTTATCTAAGTTCATAGTTTGTGGTTTATAGACTGAGAACTATGAACTCATAACTACTAACTAAAGAAGGAGAAAAACAGATGGCTTTTACAGGAAAAGCAACTTATTCGGCGGGTACGACTCTGCCGGAATTGGCTGAGGACGTATCGGATTTAATCGGGATAGTTTCGCCCTATGAGACACCTTTGTTGGATGCCCTGGGCGACCCGATGAGAGAGGCAACCAGTACACATCATGAGTGGCTTGAGGATGAACTTCTGCCTAATAAAGATGCAATCAACGACAGCGACTTTACCGACCCGGACGTTGACACTGATTTTGTGGTTGACCACGGTAGCAGATTCCGGGTTGGCGACCAGATTCAGGTTGAAGGGTCAGAGGAATTGATGCTGGTTACCGGTATCGACGGCGATACGCTGACAGTGGTTCGAGGTTATGCGGGCACTACCGCAGAAGACTTGGCTGACAATCAGGTAATCAACATTCTCGGAAATGCGGCTCTCGAAGGGTCGGACAAGCCCAGTACAAGATTTACCAATCGCACCCGGTGCGGCAACTACACGCAGATATTTACCGCTGCGGTGGAAGTAAGCGGGACGGATATGGCTGCGAGCCAATTGGGTCTGGCTGATGAGATGGATTATCAAAAGCAGGAACGGCTGCGGGAGCTGCTTCGCGATCTGGAAAATACGGTTATCAACGGTGGTCAGCCGACGAGCAATCCCGAAGGCAGCGGCTCTGTAAGAAGGTCGATGAATGGCATTATTCAGCACCTCTCGGCGAATGTTTTCCATACTGGCGATAGCGGTTTTCCGACAGGTACCGAGCTTGACGAGGCCAAGATTAATTATGTGCTCAGGAAGATTTGGGAAACCAGTAATGGTAATGTTGACCTGATTGTTGTCGGTGGTTTTCAGAAGCGAAAGATAAACGCTTTCTCCGCTGACAGCCGGACCTACGGAGCCAACGATACCACTTTCACTGATATGATTAGTGTTTACGAAAGCGACTTCGGTGTTTGCAGAATTGTTACCTCGCGATGGGTGCCACAGGATGCTGCGCTACTGCTGGATTCATCCCGTATTAGCGTGCTGCCATTAGCAGGTCGGAGCTTTCATTTCAAGCCGTTGGCAAGTGGTGGTGATTATGAGTGTGGCGAACTGATTGGTGAATATAGCGTGGAGCTCAAGAACGAGGCGGCACACGGGCTTATTCGCGATCTGAGTGCCAGCTAAATGGTGGTGGGTTAGCCGAGACGTAAAATGATGCGTCTTGGCAGGGGTGCCCAAAGGGACAACCGCTCTTTGGGCACCTAATCCCGCCGGTTACGCGAGAAGAGGGCTAAAGAAAATGGTTAATTTTTCAAACGATGTGGATATTTTGAAATACGAGCCGATATTGTTCGGCGAGTTACATCTGCCGGGTCAGGTATTGGTGGCAGGGACAAGCGGGACGCTCAGCGGGACGACATTTACCGCAAGCGGCGCAGATTTTGTAAGTGCGCAGGTCCCGGCTGGCGGCGTTATATATTTGCAATCTGCAGATGGTTCGCTGGACGGCGCATACGAGATTATCTCGGTCGATTCGGCAACAGCACTTACAGTTTCAGTGATCAGGGCAGGTTCAGATGATGATGCTATTGCGCCGCCGGCGGCTACTGGCATATCCTACCGCATCAGCACGTTCGGGCCACAGGCCAGCGAAGCCGGCTTTAAGTTGACTGAATACTTCGGTATTAGGCCGGGTAATCCCGGAAGCGTCTATGATGCTGAGGACGTTCTGGATACGGATGTCTTAAAGAGGGCGTCGGTCTTTGCAGTCGTGTCAAGTGTGTATGCAATGTTAGCCAGTAAAGCCAAAGATGAGAATTTCTGGAAGAAGAGTCTGCACTATCAGAGGCTTTTTGAGAGGGCAAAAGAGCGGTGTCGGCTCAGTATTGATGTCGGCTCTGACGGGGTGGCTGATGTCACCAGGGTCGGGGCGTCTGTAAGGTTGGTGCGGGATTAGTTTGCGAAGGAAAACAGATGAGTACCACTTTGGATGGACAAAGTTTATTTGACGAGCAGCAGTTAGAGATTGAGCCGGAGAGTATTGGCCGGGATTCGATAGAGAGAACGGTGCCGGGACTGGACGGCGTGCTGAGTATTGATCTGGGCAGACGTGGCAGGAAGATAAAACAGAGAGGCGTGTTGCGGGCGAAAAGCCGGGCGAAAATGGATGATAGAATCAGCGTAATATCGGCCTATATGGACGGTGATACGCACACGTTGGTAACCAGCAGCGGCAAAAAGTTTGATAATCTTCGAATGGATGTTTTCAAGGTAAGCAAAGTGCGGGCAAGCGGCGGCGGTGTAACTATCGATTATGAAATCGTTTATACGCAGTTAGAGGTTTAGTAATAATGGAACTTATCAGCAGCGGGATAGAAAGGGTCAGGGCGTTTGAATTGCCCGGCGGCATTTGGTCGGACGGTGGGTATGTCGGAACGCCGCGGATAGCTTTGGTAAGATGGCGGTCGGCCTGGAGCGATAAGTTTTATCAGATTTATGTCAACGGCCAATGTGCGGGGGTAACGGTTGACAGTCAGCAAAGACAGATGATTGTTCAGATACCTGCCTCTTTAGAATCACCAGTTCGGATCGAAGTTTTTGCCGTTGAGGTCGAACAAACGGATACTGATTTTAGCAGTGAGATTGATTCGTCGATTGACCAGATTGGCCGGGTGAAAATCAGTGTGCTGCGTGGCCAGGATTTGCCGATTGGCGCAACTGCTCAAATCTACTTTGACAACAGCACGGGCGAAATCGATTACGACAAGGCACTTAATGATTCGCCGATAAGGGTGTGGCCGGCCTGGCAGGATAAGGCGGGGTTCGGAATGAGCAGGTTCGGCGCAAGTGATTTTGGTTATGACTCGGCGGCGGCGGTAGGGTTTGGAAAGGGCAGTTTTGGTCACGGTCGGTTCGGCCTTGATGCTGATACGTTTGAGTGGACAAGCCCGCCGCTGTGCGCGGGCGTTTACAAATTTGCCGTCAAGGTTACTGATGAAGCGGGCAATGAAAGCAGCGGCAGCGAAACCGGCCAAGTCACGGTGACACCGGCACCAAGGCCCGCAGAGCGAATAGGTATTTCTTCATTCGATAAACAGACGAATCAATTGGTGTTGAGTGTCTCGTAAAAGAGTAACAAGGAGAATATTATGGCTGAAGTTTATCCATCTGACAACGCGTTGTTAAATATGCAATCTGACAGTGAGACCGGCGTTGAGTATATACCTACCGGTACATCGCCTTATTATCTGCACTTTAGAAAATTGCTGTATCGGCTATTGTTGGCTACACGGCGGGCAAACGATTTGAGGGTCTATGATGAGGGCGGGCTGGATATTGGCGTAAAAGAAGGCAAGTTCTGGCAGGGCACAGAGTTGGTTGGCTATGATGGCTCATCGGGCAATACTTTGGCGGATGATAAGACAAATATTTATGTCTATCTGGATTCAGCCGGCAATCTTGTCACCAACGAATACAGCAGCTTCCCGAATATGGCAACCACGCCTCATATTCGCTTGGCGGTAGTAACCACCTCAGGCGGGGACATCGAGTCGATAACCGATTCCCGCGCTGGTCATAATGTTGTGATGCCATATGGGGCCGGTGGGGTGAAAAAGCTGATCGAGGCACATACTGCCGATGATACGCTGACGGCGGCTGAATCCGGCAGTGTTCACACAAATTTAGGCGCTACCGGGACAATTACGCTTACGCTGCCGGCATCGGCGCCGCAGGGGACGGTATTTACCTTTGCGGTCCAGGCAGCCCAGGAGCTGCGGATTGACCCCGGCACGGCAACAATCAGGGACGACAGCGGCCAGACGGCTGATAAGTACAAGTCGGCTGATGCGATCGGTGAATGCCTGACACTTATTGCCGATTCGAATGGCGACTGGGTGACTATTGCCAAGAACGGGACCTGGACCGAGGAAGCGTAATGAAAAATCATCCACTTTATAAAAAGTTCAAACAGATAGTCCTTGACGGCAATTACACTATCGAGCAGGTGGAAAATGCGGACTTCAATCAGGTGGCAGAGCTGCTGGGCACTCGCAGCTTCAGTTTGGCTTTTCTCAATAATATGAAGCGCGGGATTATTATGGCGCTGCAAAACCAGAATGATGAAGCCGATATGCAGCAGTTGAGATTAACAGCAATGATGTGGCTCAATGCGAACTTCCCAGATTGGCAGTCAGAACGTGGACGTGAAGACGACAAGCCGTTTGTGACCATCTGGTTGAAAGGCAAACCCCAATTATCGGAGGAGGAACCTGAATAATGCCAATTATTTTCCACAATAAAGATAGTGTTTTCTTTGTCGGCGGTACCGGAACAAAGACAGGCCTTGCAACGGCTGGTGGTTGTACGCAGGCTTTCTGGGACAGTAGTCAAAACCTTGATGATGTGATGAAAAATAATGGTCAGCCACAAGGTTATGACGCTGATGCAGTGGTTACTGATAATGGTAGTGGCAAGGTACGAATGACAGGAGATGCAAGTAATTTTGCGACTTGTAGCGTAGGTTTGGTAGCATATTTATCCTTTCCTCCTCCTGGAAATGGGGGGTATTCGAATGGCAGATACGAGGTAATCGATGTCGATAGTGCTGGCGATTGGATTGATATTGATTTGACATACGACCCTACTTATCAAAGCTCTTGTGATGTTACAGTTGGTGGGGCGTTTGATACCGCTCAGAATGCCTGGAACAACACGGACGCTACGCACAGTTATAGCGTTACGATTCACAGCAATAAAAGCCAATCTCATAGCAACGGAGATTTTACTGCAACGTGGAACCTTGGAACGGCAGGAGGTACTTTAACTAACACTAACAGGCCATTTAAGCGTTTCGTGGGATTTACCACGCAGCCAGAAGATGGTGGGCAGATTATCCTTGACGGTGAGGATGACGCAGCTTTTAGTCCGAATGGCGGTATAAAGCTTGATAGTGCCATCGAGTGTATAATCTTTGAGAACGTGATTGTTAAACGGGCATATGTTAATTGGAATGCTGCTAATTCAGGTATTGCTGCCGCTCGTTTTATAAACTGTGAAGGTAATAATGGGCATACAGGATGGCGTCTGCAATATGGTGCCAATTTTGTTCTTATCAATTGTAAAGCCGACGGCAACACCTACTACGGGTTCGATTTGGTATACATCAGTGGTTTGTTGGCTCACTTTTTTATCAATTGTATAGCCAGTAATAACGGAAGAGAGGGTTTTAGAAACGCAGGCGGGCGTTTTGGAGGACTCCTCCTGGGATGTATCGCTCACGGTAATGGAAAAGGGGGAACGCCTTATGATGGTTTTCTTATCAAGGTGAACACCGGCACGGAAGTGGTAAGAAACTGTGTTGCTTATGATAACGGTAAGCACGGCTTTGAGTTTGGCTATTATGATGCTATTGCTATTAACTGTATCGCCAAGGACAACGGGCAGTGGGGGTTCTACGCTGATATGGGAGCAGTTAGACTGATGGCACCTCACGTTGCTTACTGCTGTGCTCACAATAATAGCAGCGGTCAGTTCAGCTTGCCTGGTGCATTACCTGCCATTCATAGTATCGAGGAAGACCCTCAGTTTGTCGATGCGGCCAATGGTGATTTCAGACCTCGCAATCCTGCGGTGCTTCGCGGCGGCAAGCCGGATATAAGCGGCAATCCCACTCAGATGGGAGCTATCTTACAGAAATATCAGTTCGGAGATCGTGAGCGCATAGTGAATATGGCCAGACTTAGAATTATTCGATAGGAGTTTAAAAAATGGCAAATACGGCAATCGAAATACCCTTTTATGTATCAAAGGATGGAGAGCCGCTGACTGGTGCAGCAGCTCAAATGGATTTTGAAAGCTTGAAGACACTGGCAGGCGGTGACAAATCCGGCGATGCTCCAACTATCAGCGAAATCGGCGGCGGCTGGTACAAATTCAGCGTCGCTTACGGGGCGGCACCATTTGATGCAGGCGACCTTATCGCGGTATTGGATGCCGATAAAAATGGTAACAACAATCTGGCTAATGCTGAGCGGTATATTCCCGTCGAAGTTAGGCTGGATTTTTATGCCCTGATGCGGCTGGTCAATAAGATGAGCCAGAATAAAAGTACGGGCGATATGGCAATAAAGAACGCTGGTGGCAATACGATACTGCAGCTTGGTATTACCGACGGCGAGAGCACGCTGGATAGAGAGCCGGGAGCGCCGTAAAGCTTATTTTTTATGACATTTTGAGACTATGGAAGCCAAGTTTTTTGACAGTTTATATGAAGGTGATTCGCCAAACGGTGTCAAGCTCGGAATGGGCCTGACCGGCGGGGATTTCTGGCCTCGTATTGCAGGTTGTCAGGTGCTCTATCGCGGGTCCGGCATCGATGAGATTGATTTCTCCAGCATACTGGCTGTGGCCGAAGCAGAGTCTTCTGAGATATGGCCGCCCAGCTATATTCCGCACAATAGCGGCTCGACATATTTTTATGTTGTTCGTCGGGTCAATAATTGCGGGCGTCAGGAACATACCTTAGCTGCTGCGGTCAAAGTTTCAATAGATGCCAGCGGGAACCTGGCAGAGCCGCAGCCCAATAATATTTTTGAGGCAATAGCCCAACAGGTGTCCGGCAATAAAATACAGCTTATCTGGGTCTATTGCCCCATTGCACAGGAGTCGGCGCCTGCGTGCTTCAAGGTTTATTATGACGCCGGCACGGGACAAATCAATTATGAAAACCCAATTGCCATGATTTGCTATGCCGGCCGAAGGTTTTACAGCTACCAAAGTGACACACTCGAGGCGAGTAAATATCTCTTTTGCATAAGAGCTGAAGATGCTGCTGGGATGGAGAGTGCTTCATTGGCCCCAATAAGGGTCCAGCTTGATACCGTAAGCCCCGGTGCGGTCAATATTCTAAGTACCGAAATTATCTAACATATCTGAGGCTTCTTATGTCTAACAGAATCGACTTTTTCCAATCAACTCAAACACGACTGGCACTTCCCGGGGCTACTGTCTCAATTTTGCTCGATGGTGCGTTGTGCTCCCTTCTTGAGCCGATAGAGATTGTGCGCAGCGGCTGGCCGGATTTTAGCTGGGCGAGATTAGCTTATAACTCTGCTGCGTACGCGAGCGCCGATTTGGTCGCTGTTGAGGATATTGAGACCGAACTTGCGATGGGAGAACGTGTTTGCATCCAGCAAATTTATAACGGTGTCCCGCCAGGCGCAGCGGCTTTTGCTTTTCCTCTCTTCGAGGGTCAAATAGAAGGCATCGAGACAGAGATTGGGCCTAAGGGTGAAAGAGTGGAAATCGTAGCCAGGGATTTTAGCGCAAATCTAAAACGTATCACCGTCTATGGCCAGCGGGTGGGTGATTCAGACGGCTCGAGTTTGTTTCTGGCTGGTGTTGATACCGTGTTTAATCTTGATGGCAAGGCCAATGCCAATCCTATGCTGATAAAAGTTAATGGTAAGAGCTATATAACCTTTTGTGCCGAGCCGTCGCAAGGCAAGCTCTGGAGCTATGTGGAAGTTATTAACTATTTGCTTTGCGAGTACTTGCCGAGCGGCCAACTGCAGAGGCCGAGTGTCGAGCAGTTGCAAGCATTGACCGAAGACCAGAAGGTTCGCGACCTTGATGTGACAGGCCTGAATCTATTACAGGCACTGCACCGATGCTGTGAGAGGATAGGATTGAAATTCAAATTTGTTCCCCGGCTCGTAGAAACTGGCCCTAAGCAGGCGATTGTGTTCTATAAGAGTGGTACAGGCAGAGCGGTTGAGTTAAATTGCCAACCGCACGGCGAACAGTTTAGCATCTCAAATACAAATATCGCGAGCTTGCGTAGCAGGAAAAATTTTTGGCCGATAACGCACAGGTATATTGCTCAGGGTGACTTCAAAGTTTATGAAGCGACCTTCGAATTGGTAAAGGCCTGGGACAGCAGCCACGAGGATATTGATTATGATAAATTCTCACCTTCGACCAACCCCGATTTCTATCAGGTAAAGGATGTATATCGTAAATGGTGTCTCAACGAGGCAGGCGACTACAGTGGCACCCCATACAACCAGGGTGATACGTTTGACTTTTCAAAAATTTTCCAGAGTGGTAATTTCATTTGTCGTCGCAGGCGCTTTTGGCCGGCCTTAACCACTGACAAACAGGAAAGGTCGCTGGGTTATTTTCTGCAGGTCTCATTTGATAACGGCTTGCACTGGTGGCAATACCTTTACGCTTTTAATAACCTGCTCGAGGAGTGCGGAGTGTGGCTCAGCAGTGACCAGCTCGATGTTGACACCTGGGTGGCGGCTCTAAAGGGAGTATTGAAGTTCAGGATAACCGCATCGGTAATCAGCGATGAGAGATTGAATTGTGTGGTTGCCGACGGGCCTGTCGATTCGACCGTGCCTGTGGTTGAGCATATTATTACGCTTCCCCGCCAGTTCAAGTATCGCAAGGTTTCCAGCCAGAGCATTTTTGCAAATTTATCCGGCGATACGCTCGGTGTGCCGGACGAGGCTGACGATTCTATTGCTTTATACGAATTTGTGCGTAAAAGGGCTCAGGTGGCGTCTGAGACTATCGAGACTGTCGATGTGCAGACGCCTTACTTGGCCTTTGATTACAGAATCGGCGACAGGGTGAGCACAAGTCCTGAAAGCAGGGACCTGCTCGGCTGCAGGAGCGATAACCGAAGCGTCAGCTGGATAGAGCAAGTCCAGATGGATTTTGAAAAGCAGTGTACGAATTTGAAAATCGTTCGCAAAAGGAAATAACAATTATGAGCAACGGTGTGAATATTGTAGATAACCAACAGGCACTGGAAAGACTTGCCCGAAAGGGTTCTGAAGAAACTCGAGAGATATCAGTTGTCACTTCACCCGGCGCCAGAGCCGCCGCCTGGGCTGTTAAGGTCAAAAGTCTGTCATCATATAATGTCTATAATGTCCGGGTTGTGGAGATAGGCGATGCAGGGTCGCTGCCGGTAGAGGTTGGGGGGCAGATGCAGGCAGTCAATTTGGCTGAATCGTTTCTTGAGGATGGCCAACTCCCAGCCGGGACCTATGTGGTAATGTCCAGAGTGGGTGGTAAGAATGTTTTCTATGTCCCGGTGTAAAAATGGCTGAAGAGAATTCGAGAAGCTGGCAGTTTAATCGCAGGGTAAATGTTTCTGTGTTGGTTCAATTGTTATTTCTGGCCTCTCTGATTGTGGGCAGTTGGGTTAATTTACAGAGACAGCTTGACCTGCTGCAGCACGATGTAACGTATTTGTGTCAGTGTCAGAAGGATTTCCAGCAAAAACTCGAATTGCTTCAGTCAAAAAGCATTTCGTATGAGTATCGCCTTCGGGCGCTCGAGAGAGATTTAAACAAAACAGACACATCAGAAGAGACTTTTTAATCGGTTAACAGGAACGAGACGGTTTAAGGAGAGAACTTATGAAAAAGATTTTCGCGACACTAATTCTGCCGTGCCTTTTATTGGCTGGCTGTGATAGTCTGCGTTTTGCACCGACCGAGGTCCAAAAGCAAAATGCCTGGCTGCACAATCGCACAACGACGATAGCTGCAGAAACTGCCAAATCTGAGGCCACCTCTGAAAAACTGCAGGCATTGACCAAGCTGTCGCAGTTGCAGAGCAGGCCCTTTACTTCTTATTACGGCCTGCCGAAGGAATTCCCACAAGCTGATACAGCCGAGGATATACTTGCCGAATCGAACTTCCGGCTTGCCCAAACGGCTCTACAGCAATCGGCTGATAGGCCTGATGCCTGGCAATTAGCTGATAATGCGTTTGAATTGGCTATTGCTATTTCAGCTCTATTGGGTGGCGTGTATGGCACAAGAGCGGTTCGGTTCTTAAAGCAAGCCAGGAAAAAATCGCAGGCATTGCAGGAGATTATCGCCGGCAACGAGCTTTTCAAGAAAGAGTACAAAGCCTACGCTGGAGAATTCAAGCAAGCTCATCACGACCAATCACCCCAGACCCGTCAAATCGTGGCGGAAATGAAAGCGTGACTCGATGCTTGATGCTCCCGGATTGAGGATTTGGTTATGTCTGAACCAGCGCGATTAGGCGAGGTTCTGCTGGAAGTAATGAGCGATATAACAAAGAGAATGGACGCCCGATGCTCGATTCTCATTGCAATTCCGGCAGAAAAAGCTATACTCGATGCTCGTTCGAATATCAAGAATCCGCCAAGGGGCGTCCTGCGGAGAGAATCGAGAAATGATTGTCGGCGTGATGACAGCTCAATTGCATATGCAGGGGGTAGCTTCCCTCAAGGAAAAGAGAAGCATCGTCAAAAGCATTATCGGCCGATTGAAAAGCAGGTTCAATGTTTCCGTTGCAGAAGTTGAGCATCAGGACAATAAAACACGTGCGGTCGTTGCGATAGCAATGGTTTGCAACGAAACTCGTTTCATAAATCAGCAGTTTGATGCCATCATTAATTTTATGCAGAAAGACGGCCGATTCCACCTCGGACAAATTGAACGGGAAACTTTTTAGTGATTTGGTGCTTGATGTTCCAAAAGAATTAAACGCAGAGAACGCTGAGAACGCAGAGAAAGAACTAAAATTAAAAAAAACTCGGCGGGCTCTGCGAGCTCGGCGGTTAAAAAAGACGAACTAAGAAATCTTATCGACGATAAATCTTGCGCCAAGAAATATGTCCACCGCCATCGCTGAGCACAGAATAACCCACCGCAGAGCAGCGATGCGCAATTTTGCTCGTGTCATAAAGAATATGATAGCGACTGTAATTGCGCCGAGTATGTACATCCAGGCGGTTTCGGTAAGAAGCTTTGCGTATCTTGACCCCAGCCCCAAGAATGTCTGAAAGTACTTTGTCGCAAGCAGCAGCGTTACGATAGCAAGCGCACCCATAATTATTGCGGTTACCAAGACCCATCTCCTGTTGGCAAAGCCAGCCGAGACAAGTCCCTGCATCCCTGTACCTACAAGTACCGAGCAGCACAGAACAGGAACGGCCAGCCAGATAATCGGGCTTGTGTTAAGAAAAGAGTCACAAAAGGCCAATATTGTGCCTGAGCAGAAGATTATTATTATGCCGAACCGGCGGGCCCTGCCCCTCGGAGGGGCTGGGCGGGCCGCCAGCAGCATAGAAAAACCCATCACCAATGCCGCTATTGGGACCTGATAAAAGCCGAGAAGGGTCAAGCTGCGCCCTACCATAACGCTTAAATTACGCTCTACTATAACACACGGAGCCAACACCCCGGCCAGGTCGGCTAAATGCAATTTGACCTGTGTTGGGATTGCGAATAAGCGATAGTGAGCGGATATCTGGAAGAATAGCAGTATTGCCAAAACCGGCAGGGCCGAAAGCGGCCGGCTTATCCACCGCCACCTCGCTTTAGGGCCGAACGCAGCAGGACAAAATAGCCACGGTATAGTCGCTGCTAAAAAACCTGCCGTCGGGTGGTAACCAGCCAACCCAAGCGCAAACGGCCCGAAGCCATAGATGGCTCCTGCAAAAAACGAGCCCCAAAACGCAGATACCCACCGGCGACTCAGCACAAAACATCCCACAGAGGCCAAACAAACATTCACAACCAGAAGGTACTGTAGTCTATTGAAGTGTTTGAAATGCGGCTGATACAGATACACAGCGAAGCCGGCGTAGATTACCGCTGCTGCGGCGAACCTGATTAAGCTCGTTTTTGATTTAAGGTTTTCGATTTACGATTTTCCTTTTTCGTTTTTCGGTCGGCAATCGCAAATCCTTTTACAAAATCCGAGTTAGAGTGCGACCTTTGCCTCTGCTGTCTTCTTTGCAGATGGTTGCTTTACATCCACTATATCTATTGCCGATTTTGGACGTGCTGATTTTGGACATTCGCCGGTCCAGCAATAGAGACAGAGCTTCTCTTTGGGCCGCCCGATGGCCTTAACCATATCGTCTACAGTCTGATATCTGAGTGTTGACACATCTAAATCCCTGGCAATCCATTCCACCATTCTTTTGTATTTTTCGCTATTTGTGTCTATGTATTCTGACACATCTTGTAGGTCATGGCTTTCCAGAGAAGCGATGGCTTTACGGGCGGCAAGCTCGCCGATGGAGCGCGTGGAAAGATTGAACCTGCAGGGAAACATCAAAGGCGGGCAGGCGGGTCTTATGTGTATCTTTTTGGCGCCGCAATCCCAGAGTTTTTTTATAGTGAAGTTCTTAAGCTGGGTTCCCCTCACGATAGAATCCTCACACACAACAATGTTGTTGCTTTCAATTACCTCTTTAATGGGGATAAGTTTCATCTTTGCGATGAGGTCGCGTGTCTGCTGTGAAGGTGGCGTATAGCTTCTACCATATCCTGGCGTGTATTTAACAAGGGGACGTCTGAATGGTTTGCCTGATTCCATCGCATATCCTAATCCATGAGCACATCCGGAGTCCGGAACCCCTGAGACCAGGTCAACCTCAATATCCCTATCGCGTTTTGCAAGGTAGCGGCCACATCTTTCCCTAACCGTTTCTACATTTATTCCTTCATAGTTTGATGCAGGAAAACCGGTATATATCCAGAGAAATGCGCAGATTTGGTTTGCATTTCCTCCGCCCGGCCTTCTTTGCACTATGCCATCTTCATTTATCAGAATTATCTCTCCTGGTTCAAGGTGTTTTGCAACCTCGAATCCGTTATTTGGAAAGGCACTGGTCTCAGCCGTCACCGCCCATGCATCGGCGCGTTTTCCAACAATGAGAGGCGTGTATCCAAATCTGTCTCTTGCTGCATATATTCCATCCTTATGTAGCAATAGAAGTGAGCATGAGCCATCAATAACATCAAACATCTTCTCTATACCGTCTATCAAATCGTCTCCCTGGTTGATTAGCTTTGCTATCAACTCTGGGGTGTTAACGGCTCTTTTGCTTACCTCGCTGAAAGATATTCCCTTCTTTAGCAGTTTTGTTGCCAACTCCTCAGCGTTTTCTACAAAGCCGCTGGTTACGATGCAAAATGGTCCGAATCTTGAGTTTAGATAAATAGGTTGTTCGTCATAGTCGCTGATAACGCCGATGCCTTTGTTGCCGTTTATACATTTATAATCATCATAGAATTTTGACTTAAACTGGCTCTGGTTCAGGTTGTGTATTTGGCGGGTGAAATCTTCTCCAAGCACCGCTATGCCTCCATATTCGGTTCCCAGATGCGAATGATAATCTGTTCCATAGAAAAGCGTTTCTGCACAATTCTCATTCGAGACCACTCCAAAAATACCACTCATCTTTTGCCTCCTTTGCAATATGTTTGATATTTCCGTTATCAAACGCTTGGCGAACCGCCGCGCCGCTAATCATCAGCTATTTAAGGACTACTTTGCCTGTGCCTGTTGTGATTCTGCCTATCTTGTAGACCTGCTCGCCATATCTTGTCAGCTTCTTTGCTATCGAATCGGCAAAGTCCTCAGACACTATCAGCACGAACCCTATCCCCATATTGAAGACGCTGAACATTTCCTCTTCTTCGACAGGGCCTGTCTTTTGCAGAAATGTTCATATCTTCGGCACCGGCCAGCTCGTTTTTTTTATAACCGCATTACAAACTTTCGGCAGCACTCGCGGAATGTTTCCCACAAGTCCGCCGCCGGTAATGTGTGCCATTCCATGGACGACTCGTTTGACCTTGTATTGTGATAATAGTTTTACTATTGGTCGAACGTAAATTCGCGTCGGTTCCAGCAGCACATCTCCCAGCATAGCTCCGCTGAGTTCATCCACCGTGTCGGTCATTTCAAGAGCGGCTTTCTTGAAACATATGTTGCGAACGAGCGAATAGCCATTGCTGTGCAGCCCGCTTGAGGCCAGGCCGAGAATATAGTCGCCGGATCTTATGTTTTTTCCGGTGATGATTTTTTTCCGCTCGACTACTCCGACGGCAAACCCGGCCATATCGAAATCGTCCTTTCGGTAGGTATCGGGCATTTCAGCGGTTTCCCCGGCGATTAGTGCGCAGTCAGCCACTCTGCAGTCGGCCGCAACGCCTTTTACCAGCTCGGTGATTACTTTCGGCTCCAGCTTATTCACCGCCAGATAATCGAGGAAAAATAGCGGCTCAGCGCCCTGAACAAGCATGTCATTGACGTTCATTGCCACTAAATCAATACCTACGGTGTCAAACTTTTTTATTTTGCCGGCGAGTTGAACTTTGCTGCCCACGCCATCGGTGCAGGCCACAAGGACAGGGTTCTTGTAATTTTTCTTGAAGAGTCTTTCGTCGTAGTCAAGCCGAAACATCCCCGCAAAGCCGTTTTTACTCTCGATAACTCGCGGCCCGAATGTACTGGCAACGCAGGAGTAAATTTGCCGAACCATCTCATCGTTGGCATCGATACTTACGCCGGATTGTTCGTAGCTGATGTATTTACTCATCTATCTCGGACTCGGACAAATCGTCAAACATCTGCAATTGACAGCGTTCCGCAGCGAACTTGTTCACCGCAATATCTACAGGTATTCTGTATTTGCCGTTCCAGCAGGCGGTGCAATAGTGCTCTGCCGGCAGCGATGCGCAAGATAGCAACCCTTCCAGCGACTGATAACCGACACTGTCCACTTCAAGAAAATCTTTGATTTGTTCTAAATTGCGATTATTTGCCAGTAGTTCTTCTTTGGTGGGGAAATCAACACCATAAAAACAGGGAAACCTGAGTGGCGGACAGCTCACTCGCATATGGATTTGCTTTGCGCCGGCTTGGCGCAATGCCCTCATCTTGCCTCTTGTGGTTGTGCCGCGAACGATTGAATCATCCACCACTACGATGCGTTTTCTGCCCACGACCTCTTTTACAACTGCCAGCTTGAGTTTAACCTCCAGTTCTCTTAGTTTTTGGTCGGGCGAGATAAATGTCCTGCCTATGTAGTGGCTCCTGACAAATCCCATATCGAAAGGTATTTTACTTTGCTCTGCGTATCCTATTGCCGCCGATGTCCCTGAGTCCGGCACCGGTATTACCACGTCTGCCTCGGCCGGCTGTTCTATCGCCAGTTGCCTTCCGAGCTTTTTTCTAAGCTCGTGCACATTTTCACCAAAAATGGTACTGTTTTGCTTGGCGAAATAGATGTGTTCGAAGATACAGTGGGCCGGTGTGACAGTGCCCGGCTTGATGAAAAACCTGCTGGAGAAACCCCCTTTATCCAGCCGGACGATTTCACCGGGTTCGACCTCACGAATAAACTTTGCCTCTATCGCATCGAAAGCGCAGGTCTCACTGGCAATGACGTAACAGCCTTTTTCTGTTTGCCCAATGCACAGAGGCCTGATGCCGTAAGGGTCGCGGGCCGCTTCAATATGGTCGGCAAACAAAAACAGCAGGCAATACGCCCCCTGCAGATGGTTCAATACGTGTGACAGGGGGTCGGGATTGCTGACGTGGGTCGGCTTGGCCAGCAGATGAGTTATTATTTCGGTATCGCTTGTGGACTTGAAGATACTGCCGTGTGCCTCATATTCGTCCCGCAGCAGTGCTGCATTTATAAGATTGCCGTTATGTGCCACTGCCACCTGTCCGCGGGAGTACTCACTCAAAAGCGGCTGGCTGTTAATGGCGCGGCTTCCACCTGTTGTTGAATACCGCACATGGCCAATTGCTATCGGATTAGATAATTTCGCCAAAATGTCTGAACCGCTGCGGAAAACCCTCCTTATCGTGCCCATACCTGTGTAACATCGGATAGATTCTCCATTGCTGGAGGCAATTCCTGCTGACTCCTGGCCGCGGTGCTGAAGGCTGTGTAAGCCGAAAAAGGTTTTTTGAACGGCTTCCACGTCACCAAGAATACCGAAGAGACCACAGTTTTCTTTTATATCTTTCGCCACCAAACCCTCGCGCTAAATAATTGATGCAGAAGATTAAGAGCCAGCCAGAATAGTAGTTTAGTGAATCCGTCAAATCAAGTCAAATAATTGCTTGTCTTGATTTGCTGGATCAAGTCAAATCCGTTAAGGCGGTTTTTTTTCTGATTCGGGATACATAAATTTGGGTATTCGGCGAACTTTGCCCTTGGTGTCGACGCAGGCCAATATGCTCGAGCCCTCAGCCAGGATTACCCCATCGCAGCAGCGAGTGAGTTTGTACGTATGCTCAATCTTACTGGCGGTAATTGTCGAACAGCTCGTTTTCAATTGCAGCTTCTGGTCATACATCGCGGGCTGACGATATTTTATACACAACTCGGCCACGACGAAGAACACACCGGCTTTCTCGAGGTCTTTGTATGCCAGACCGTTAGCGCGCAGAAGCTCCGTGCGTCCCATTTCAAACCACACCGGATAAACGCTGTGATGAACCACTCCGCCTTGGTCGGTTTCAGCGTATCGAGGCACAATAGTTATTGTATGACTCTGAATAGTTTTTCGTTTCGCAGAACCCATTTCGCACCTTCAGCAGCCAGGATATCATAAAGGCTGACATTTGCAGGACGGACCCCAAGGCTAACAAAGGGCGTTTGGGGATACCATCGGGTGTTTCTTTATCTCTTTCATTTTAGTAAAGTATCTGATTCGATTGTTGCTTATCAGGCCAAAGGTCTGGACCGGATCCTATCCGCCGTTAGCGGGCTGCAAGGCGTATGCAAGGGCCCAATCAATAAACATTGCGTAATTGTTATTCTTGTAGCTTCCGTCCGGATGCTTACATCTTGCTCTGGTTTTTTTCATTTGCGGGACAATTGGACGCGCTTTATTGCCAATGCTCTGGATCTCTCGTGCGGCGTACAAGACTACCGGTTCGCGCTGGTCTTCCAAGCCTTCGGCCAACACCGGCAAAGCATTCTCACACGAGCCCAATCTGCACAATGCGCCGGCTGCGGCGAATCGGACGTTTGGCTGATCATCGGTTAACGCTTTTGCCAGGGCCTGGGTTGCAGGTGCAGCTTTGGCACCAAGGACGCTTAGACCAACAACGGCCCAATATCTGACCACACTATCGCTGTCCCTTGATAACTCAACCAGCTCGGCCAGTCTCTCAGGCCCGGCGCCAACCAGCTCAGCGGCAGCGAGGATACGCTGTTGAGGATATTCGGCGACCTGTCGTGCGATTTCATACGGCGTCGAATCTTCCGCGCGAATGTGCATTTCCGCCTCCGGCAGCAGCCCTGTGTCATACGTTTCAGCCATCCATTTACGGTGCACCTGCCGCATACGTTCCAGGATGTGTCGATGCCCTGCCGAACGGGCCAGGTTGTGTATTTCGTGCGGGTCGGCCAATGTGTCATAGATCTCCTCAACCGGCTTGGTCGGTGCCCAGAATAATTTTTGCGGGCCGCCGAGCCGGCCTTTTGCAACTACCCTGCGCAGCTCTTTCATAATCTCTGCCCTGTCCGGATATTCGCTTGGTTGTACATACGGCAGATGGGGCATATAATTGCGAATGTACTTGTAGCGCTTATCGCGGACGCAGCGGGAAAGCTCATAAGCCTCGTCAACCCGGCTGGCTGCTGCGAAGACATATTCTCGCGGCGTCTCTGCCTTGCTGCCAAGAAACACTCGGCCCTGCATATAGCCGGGGATTGGTAGTCCAGCTATGCTCAATACGGTCGGAGCGAAATCAACAAAACTAACAAGTCTGTTGGTTTTTTTGCCTGGTTTGACCGGCGAGAGGTTTCGGTACCGGCCCGGGAACCGAATGATTAGTGGGATATGAAGGCCGGAGTCGTAGAGCGTTCTTTTAAATCGGGGAACACCTAAACCGTGGTCTGAAAAAAAGAACACTATTGTATTATCAGCCAGGCCGTCTTCTTCAAGCTGGCTGAGCAAATCTCCGACCTGCTTGTCCATAAAGGTAATCAGGTCGTAGTAGCGGGCCCATATCTTCCGCACAATTGGGGTATCGGGATAGTATGGAGGCAGAGGAATTTGGCTCCCGTCATGGCGTTCTTCGGGTTTAAGTTGCGAGCGATACTTGGCAAAAAACTCCTCATCGGAGCCGTTGATTTGTCCTTGATGTGTCGAGGTGAAATTGAACACGCTAAAAAACGGCTGGCTGGGCCTACGCTTGCGCCAATGAGCCTTGTTGCTGGACTCGTCCCAGACGTTGATATCGGTGAAGTTATAGTCTTTTTTGTAATTGTTCGAACAGTAGTATCCGGCTGCCCGCAGGTACTGCGGAAAACACCAGATTTGTTTTGGCAGCTTTATGTTGGATCGCAGGTGTTGGCTGCCGAGAGAGGTAGCGTGCACCCCTGTTATCAAACATGAGCGGGCCGGTGCGCAGACCGGGGCGGTGGCAAACGCATTCGTGTATAGCACTGCTTCGCTGGCGAACTTATCCAGGTTCGGTGTTATTGCGTAAGCATCGCCGTAGCAGCCCAGGTAGGGACTGATATCCTCGCAGGTAATCCAAAGAATATTAGGTTTTTCTTGGGACGCTTCATCCACCGGCTGTTTTGAACCACTTGTACAGCCCGAAATAGCCAAACTTGAGGCATAAAATCCTATGGCTTTAATAAAATCACGACGGGAGTTTTCGATTGTGTTCACTTCTTAATCCTCCAAAGATTTTGCACCAAGCCTTGCTGTTAATAAGACAGTTTGCTCATTATTGTGACCAAATCGGTCCGTTAGAATCAGTACATTATACCTTTCTGCCCAGTGCCTCAAACATCGCCAGTACGTTGTCGACCGGCGTGTTGCACTGAATATTGTGAACTGTATTAAAGACATAACCATTCTTCTGGCTGAATATCCGCACCCGCTCGGCAACCTGCCGGCGCACCTCATCGGGCTTGCCAAACGGAAGCGTCTGTTGTGTATCCACGCCGCCGCCCCAGAAAACTATCCTGCCGCCGTATTTATCAACCAGAAGTTGTGGGTCCATACCCTTGGCCGAGGTCTGAACAGGATTTAGAATATCGAATCCTGCTTCGATGAATCCCTCAATAAGCGGCTCGCAGCCCCCGCAGCAGTGTTTCATTGTCTTCCATTCGGTATGGGCGTGAATCCAGTCGTTGAGTTTCTGGCTGTTTGGTAGATAGAGTTCCCTGTATCCATCGAGGCCGCAAAACAGTGTATTCTGCGCCGCCAAGTCGGTTCCATCGACAAATACAACATGCACTTTGTTGCCTACAGCTTGGTAAAGCCTCTCAAGATTCTTAATAGCGATTTCCACCTGGCCAGCGAAAACCTCTTTAATATACTCTCTTCGTGTCACCGTGCTGATATACCATTCTTCGATGTCTCGAATCCCTTTCGGGGCCCTTAGGCCCGGTGCCGGGACGTGCGCTATGTCACCAAGGCCGGTACCCGGCAGACCCATAGCAATC
>JAUVYQ010000057.1 GCA_030603035.1 Phycisphaerae bacterium
CCACCAGGCGGAGCCGTACTGCAATTTGCCGGGCGCAGAGCCATCCTGAAAGTTGCCGACCATTGTTGCTATAAGCTCGTTGTCCCTGGGATTCAGGTTGTAGAGGATTGTCTTGGGCAGCTCCTTGTTCTTATCGAGGGCATCGAGGAATTTGGCCAATGGTCTCGCTATCTCTAAATCGCCGATTGAATCGAAGCCGGTATCGGGGCCGACGGTTTTTAGCATTCGTGTGTTAGTATTTCTAAGGGCGCCGAGGTGAAGCTGCATTACCCATCCTGATTCGTAGTCCATCAGGGCGAATTCAATCATCATCGCTGATTTGAATTTGAGACACTCTAACGGGACCGGTTTTTTGCCGGACCTTATCTTATTAAAGATATTTTTGATTTCGGTTTCGGTATAGTCTTCGGCGTAAGCGGTTTCGAGGCCGTGGTCTGAGAGGCGGCAGCCGTTTTCGTGGAAATAGTAGTGGCGCTCGCGGAGCGCTTCGATATATGAGGCGAAGTTAGTTATTTCTATGTCGCAAGCTTCTTCGAGTTTGTTAATCCAGGCGTTCAGGGCCGGGAGGTCTTCAACGGCCATAGCCTTGTCCGGGCGAAAGGCGGTGTGAACTTTTATTTCAAAGTCGTCATCCCGGATTTTCCTGTGATGTTCCAATGAATCGAGCGGGCCTTCGGTGGTGCAGACCAGCTTGACGTTCATTTTGCGCATTATGTTGCGGCAGCTCCACTGGGGCGTTCTTAACATTTCGCTGCAGGTTTCGTAGATTTCTTTTGCGGTGTCCGGATTCAGGAGTTTGTCGCCGATGCCGAAATAGCGCGCCAGTTCCAGGTGGGTCCAGTGATAAAGAGGATTGCGCAAGGTGTAGGGAACGGTTTCGGCCCACTTTTCGAACTTTTCATAATCGCCTGCATTGCCGGTGATATACTTTTCAGGTATGCCGTTGGCCCTCATTGCGCGCCATTTGTAATGGTCGCCGTAAAGCCAGGCTTGCGTGATGTTATCAAATTGGTGGTCGGCGGCTATTTGGTCGGCAGGCAGATGACAGTGGTAGTCATAGATGGGTATATCTTTAGCGTGTTCGTGATAAAGAGTTCTTGCAGTTTTTGTTTGCAGGAGAAAATCTTCAGTCATAAATTCAATAGCCATTTTTCAAATCCTCGAGTAAGTGCATGGCGTATTTCTTTTTGCGCGATACGCATCACGCTTCACGCATGACGAAATCAAGCTGTGTAAGTTGAAGCGGCGGTTGTACCGCCTCGTCCGGTCCAGTTAGTGTGGAAATACTCGCCTCTTGGTTTATCAACCCGTTCGTAAGTGTGTGCGCCGAAGTAATCACGTTGGGCCTGAATCAGGTTCGCGGGCAGGCGTCCGCTGCGATAGCCGTCGTAGTAGGCCAGCGCAGAGCTCATAGCGGGCATCGGGATGCCCATCTGGACCGCCATGGTAACGACTCTGCGCCAGGCGGGTTGTGCTTTCTCGACTGCATCTTTGAAGAACGGGTCGAGCAGCAGGTTGACCAAATCCGGGTTTTTGTCGAATGCTTCCTTTATTTTGCCTAAAAAGACCGAGCGAATGATGCAGCCGCCGCGCCATATCAGTGCGATTCCGCCGTTGTTCAGGTTCCAGTTATATTCTTTGGCGGCGGCGCGCATAAGCTGGTAACCCTGGGCATAGCTGACTATCTTGGAGGCATACAGGGCCTGGCGCAGGTCGTTGGTGAGAACTTTTTTATCGCCGGTGAAGTTCGGCTTCGGGCCGGTGAGAACCGCGGATGCTGCAACGCGTTCTTCTTTTAGTGCCGAGAGGCAGCGTGCGAAAACTGCCTCGCCGATGAGCGTCAAAGGCTGGCCCAGGTTCAGGGCCTCAATGGCGGTCCATTTGCCGGTTCCCTTCTGGCCGGCGGTGTCGAGGATAAGGTCGATAACTTCGTTGCCATCTTCATCCTTGTAGCCGAGAATGTCCCGCGTAATCTCGATGAGGTACGAATCGAGCTCGCCTTTGTTCCACTCGGTAAAAACCTCGTGGATGTGCTGGTTGGTCATTCCGAGTCCTGCCTTCATCATCTGGTAGCTCTCACATATCATTTGCATATCGCCGTACTCGATGCCGTTGTGGACCATTTTGACGAAGTGTCCGGCTCCGTTCTCGCCGACCCAGTCACAGCAGGGCTGGCCGTCGTCGGTGCGGGCTGCGATTTTCTGGAAGATGGGCTTTACGCTTTCCCAGGCCTTCGGCGAGCCGCCAGGCATAATCGCCGGCCCTCGCAGTGCGCCTTCTTCGCCGCCGGAGACACCGGTGCCGATATAGAGCAGCCCTTTTTCTTCGATTTGTTTGCATCGTCTAATCGTATCGGGGAAATGACTGTTACCGCCGTCGATGATAATATCGCCCTTGTCCATAAAGGGCAGAATCTGCTCGATAACCATATCGACGGGCTTTCCGGCCTTGACCATAATCATCACTTTCCGGGGCGTGGCTATCGAGTCGATAAAATCTTTTACCTCGTAGGCAGGGATGATGTTTTTGCCTTTTGCCCTTCCTTCGGCGAACTTTTTGGTTTTCTCCGTCGTGCGGTTAAAGGCCGCCACGATAAAACCCTTGCTTTCCATATTGAGGATGAGGTTTTCACCCATTACCGCCAGCCCTATCAGGCCAATATTAGCTTTTGCCATTTTCCGTTGCTCCTTTTTCTGCCACAAAGGCACCAAGCCCCCGGGGCCCCTCGCGGGGACACGAAATGCGAAAAGCCCTTCTGGGAGCGTGAACAATGCGTACTTATCTTCATGCCATTCGGGACACAAGCCCTTCTATTTTAGTTCTGCATTTGTTCTCCTCTTCTGTGCCGGTTTTCTGCGACTCTCTTTATTCTTTGGAGGATGACTATATCCGCCGTTTGATTAGCGTACATGAGTGTGCTCCACGGTAGGGACGATTCATCTCCAGACTCGGGCCTCGTTTTTTCGAGTGCCTGTTTGGAATATGGCATTTGAATTCCCATTCGGTTGTGATAGTGATTGTAGGCTTTTTCGTACATAGGCCGTAGCTTTCCACGCCCCTTGGTTGAGATTTTTGTATGCTTGTATCTTCCTTTGTAGCTTTCGTAAGGTTCAAAAGGTACATCCATCCCCAGGTTGAACTTTGCGGTATACTCAAACCCTTTGGCAAGTCTACTAGAATGAGCGCTGTATAAGTCAACTCCCTGCTTCCACGCTATCTCACAGGAATTCACTAAGTACTCCAGCCCCATTTGCGTGTGGGCCTGGTCGCGCCCGCTCTCCTGACACTGGCCAAAATGGTTGAAGTAATGATTTACCGCGCCATTGCCCCTACCGTTGAGAAAATAGTCCACTGCTCTCTGGAACATGGCTTCGTCATCCAGAAAGACACCCATGGCCATCATCGTCTGGATCATGGCGGCATCCCAGTTTCCGTTCGCCGTGGGGTAGAAATCCTTTATGACGGGATAGAGCACCTGGCGGAGCATCTTCTGGAATTGCCGTTGATCTTTCTCCGGCCAGCCGTTCCAAGTATGCTTTAGCAGTTCTGCTGCATTACAGAACTGGATTCCTGCCATCCCGATCAATAACCTGGCATCGTGATTGCTCACCGATTCAAGAGTCGATGACCAAGCGTTTAGAATATCTCTGGCTTTAATGGCATGAGCCTCATCATCGGTGAATGCCCATTGCAATGCATGCGTGTAAGCAGCCGTACCATCGCGCATGAAGAATGTACCCCCGACATCCGGACGGTTGTATGGGCCTCGCTCAACATTTGCCACGGGTTTGGGTTGCCAGGAAAGACTTGCGTAGGACACAGAACGTAGTTTTTCCCAGGCTTCTTTCCAAGGCTGTTCTCCAGCGTTCAGCTTGGATTTAACGAACTCAAGTTCTCTGCGGTTGTGAGAGATGCCGGGATGAACAAAATCAGCCGTACACTCTTCATAAACCGCCAGAAGAACAATCAACACGGCGCCAAGTACCAAACCTTTGCACTTCATTATTTCACTCCCATGGCAAATCTGCTGCTTTGGCCTTTTTCGAGTAACAGATTTTGTTTTGATGTAGTCGCCTTCACGATCTGTTGAAAACGGTTGTGGTCCCGAATAGAACTACCATACTCAAAATCAGCAATACCATTAAGTCGTGCGGTTTTCTTCATTTGCCCATTACCGCCAGCCCCCAGAGCCCGATGTCTGCTTTTGCCATTTTGTATTACTCCCTTTTAATTGATTATTGATTCGGAATAGTTGGTATATGTCCGTCCGACAATCTATGTAATATTTCACCTGCATTATGCACGACCAGAATGCCTTTTTCTTCTTTATTTTCATAATTAGCTATATCGATCTGGTCCGGATTCATATAACCCAGATTCACCTTTCGGCATCGTTCCCTGCTGATGCCGGTGGCGAGGACGACATTGGCCCTGGGCTTTTCGACGCCGTTGATGTATGTGCCGATGCCTTTAACGTGTGTAGAATGTGCTATCGCTGCCCGCGGGATACCGGCGAATTTGTCCATTCGCTTAAGGAAGTAATCGCGCGTGTGATAGCCGATTTTATCGATAACTTTGCCGTGTGTATAGGAAATCTCGGTGATATGCGGAGCATAGATAATCAGTGTTCCGCCGTCGGCGAGTATCGGTTCAAGTTTGTACATCACCTTGCCGGCCGTCCAGATGTCATCGTACATCTTCGGCGTTATGCCGAGAATTGTTTTGTATGGTTTGTCTTTATAGATGATATGGACGTCCCTGGACAGGTCAGCCGCTTTTTCCCAGGCCTCTGTGCAATCGCCGATGAATATTCCCTTGAGCTTGTTTTCAACAGCCACTATGGCAAATAATTTCCGGGGCATTTTTATAAACGAAGCCGCTTTTTCAACCACCTGCCGCGGCGGCGTCCATTTGTTGCCGTTTATAACAGGGTTTGTGACCACGGCGCTGAGCCAATGGAAGAAGTTTATGATTTCGCCGCCTGCGATTCCGGGAAAGATATACTTATGTCCCCCGGAAAAGCCCACAACTTCGTGCGGGAAGACGGGGCCTAAAATGAAAAATTCATCATAATCAAAAATCATTTTATTGATTGTGATATCGACTTCTTCTCGAAACAGACCACCGCTTATCCGGTGGATTTCGTCGGAGGAAATTTTCCCGATAGAAGTGAAGGTTTCGGGCTTTTCCCATTCGTGGTTGAAAAGTTTTACCGATGCGTATTTACCGGTACGCTCGTCTGGTGTCATACCAAGTCTTTTGCAGATTTGCTCCTGCGTCATAGGCTGGTGGGTCCCGAGCGCAACTAAACAATCGATGGCCTTTGCCTTTTGCTCCAGACAACCGTAAATGATTTTGAATATGTTACCTACCGGGCCTGAGCGGGTATTATCGGGAATTAGCACCAGAATCCGCTTGCCGGCATAGTCATTTTGCGCGAAGAACTCGGCGATTGCTTCCCGGGCCTGGTCGTTTCCAATGTAACCATCTTTGTTTTGCCGTTCAATTACCATTGCTAATTCGTTGCTCGTTGCTTGTTGTTTGTAGTTTGATTCACCATTTACAGTTCTTACTTTTTCCAGGGTGGTGTTTCAGGGAGGTATTTATCGAATTCGGCGATTACTTTTTCCTCATAGATGTCGGCGTATTGGCCGTTGATGAATTTATCAAATGCCTCATCGTGGAACCGCTTCCACGACTTGGCCTCATCGCCCGGGTTAATCGGATAAAACAGGGCATCGTTGGCCCTGGCCGCTTTCATATCGCCCGGTGCATCGCCGACCATCAAAATGTGGTTCTTTTCATACCTGCCCTTTGTGGCATAATTTAGATGCTCAGCTTTTTTGCCCATTTCCTGGCCGGCTATGACCTCGGCGTATTTGGCGATGTCGTGCTCTTCCCACTCACGCGTAAGTGCCTCGCAGGGCGTGGCCGAGACAACGATAACGTCTGCCAATGGTGTGATTTTTTCGAGACTTTCCCGAACAAACGGAAACGGCGGCATTCCTTTAACGATGTCTTTTATGGCCGCATTGACCCTTTCACTCCACGCCAGCGCATTTTCCAGTTCACGCCTGGCGTCCGGATTTGAGGTCTCGGCAATGGCTTGCTTAAGCCCATCGTTACTAAGTAAGCTGTTGGGGGCATCGACCCAGGCAAAATAGTGCGGAAATTGCGGGACCTGAAAATTTCTGGCCTTGACCATTGGATGAGACGGCAGCAGCTCCGTTATGATACGCTTGGTTGTTTTATGCCGGTTATAGCCGCGCGTTTTGGAAAACAGGTCAGCAAATTCCTTGCATTCGCGTGCCGCCTTCGCCACCGGCTGCAGGCCGAAATAGGCAATCATCCAGGGACAAAAACATTCCCGCTGTTTGATTCCCATCGTATCGAAGGCACAGCCGTCCGAATCGATGCCGACGAAGAAACTCTTTTTTGGTTTAAAATCCTTTAGTGGTTTTGCCGGGTCAACATCAGTCATTTTGTTCTCCTGTATCGTATTTCGTATTATTGTGTTGTCTCACGCATCACGCAATACGCGCGACGCATCACGAATTAGACTCCGCTAAAGGCCGAGAAGCCGCCGTCAACTGGGACGACTACTCCGGTAACAAATTTTGCTGCATCGCTTAACAGCCACATAACCGTTCCAATTAATTCTTCCGGCTGGCCGAACCTTCCCATCGGGGTATGGTCGATGATTGTCTTGCCGCGGGCGGTCAGCTCGCCGGTTTTCTCATCGGTCAGGAGGAACCGGTTTTGTTCGGTCAGAAAAAACCCCGGCGCAATTGCATTGACACGAATTTCTTTGGAATAGTTTTGACATAAGTGCACCGCAAGCCATTGGGTGAAGTTGCTCACGGCGGCTTTTGCCGCTGAGTAAGCAGCTATCTTCGTCAGGGGACGAAAGGCGTTCATACTCGAAACATTCAATATCACGCCCTGGCCTTTTTCAGCCATATCCCTTGCAAAGACCTGGGTCGGCAAAAACGTACCCAAAAAATTCAGGTCGAATACGAACCGGATTGCATCAGCCGGTAAATCGAAGAATTTCATATCGGGGGTTGTCGTAGCTTCTTTTTTATTGCCGCCGGCGCCGTTAATCAGTATGTCAACCTGGCCAAGCTCGGCTATGGTTTTCTCACGGGCGCGCTCCAGACTCTTTTTATCTAACACATCACATTGAATAGCAATAGCTTGGCCGTTGTTGGATTTAATTTCGTCGGCGACTTTGACCGCTGCTTCTTCGATTATATCCAGCACGGCGATTTTTGCTCCGGCACCGGCAAGTGCCCTGGCCATTGTTCCGCAAAGAACGCCGCCGGCGCCGGTAATCACGATAACTTTGCCCGTAATGTCAAACAACTCTTTCATTTTTTATCCTTCTCGATTAAAGGTACTTTGGCAATTTCTTTTCCAGCGGTTTGCGTTCGAATCTCATAAAGACGGGCAGGCCATCCTCGCCTACGGTGATGGGTGCCTCGCCCTGCACTAAAGGCCGGACGTAATCCCGCATTGCATCGGTGATATGATTGCCCTTATCATTTATAAATTCTTTGGGTACTTTCTTTTCGCCGTTGGCCACTTCCCTCAAATCCGCTAGGCCCGTTGTGCATTTGTATTGGGGGCCTTGTTCGCGGACGAGTGTTACCATTTTGGCGTTCGCACCTTCCATCGCATACCTTACCGCCATCTGCCCGCACATATAGGCCTCGTTGACGTCGGTCAGTGAGGCGAAGTGCATAGCACTTCTCTGATTGGTGCCGAGCTTATTGAAGCGGGCTTTTATACCCACTTCTTTTTCAATCACGGCCTTGAGCATCTCGGCGACGCCGCCAAGCTGGACGTGCCCGAAACTGTCTTTACCGAATGCTCCTTTGTCTGCCGTTACATACTCTCCCTTTTCATCTTTGAGTCCCTCGCCCGCGACGATAAAGACCCTGCCCAATTCTTTGAGCACTTCTTTGACGTCGCTGACAAGTTTATCAAAGGCAAAGGCAGCTTCGGGCAGATATACAAGATGTGGTGCGTCTTCAGGACAACGGTGTGCAAGACCTGTTGCTGCCGCTATCCAGCCGGCATTTCTTCCCATCACTTCGAGAATTGTGCAGGTATCTGTTGTATAGAGTGCCTCGGTGTCCCGGCCGGCCTCAGCCGCACAGGTTGCGACATATTTTGCCACGCTGGGATAGCCCGGACAATGGTCGGTGCAGGCAAGGTCGTTATCGACCGTCTTCGGAATGCCCATACAAACCAGCTCATAGCCGGCATCTGCGGCGAGCTTGTTGACCTTATCGGCGGTGTCCATCGAATCATTGCCGCCGGCATAGAAGAAGTAACGAATGTTGTGGGCTTTGAAGACATCCAGCACCCTTTCGAAGTCCGCTTTTGATTCTTCGAGTGATTTTAGCTTATATCTGCACGAACCGATGGCTGCTGCGGGTGTTTGCATAAGTTGCTCGATGGTTTCCGGCTTTTCCGCCGAGATATCGAACAGGTCTTCTTTTAACACGCCTAATACACCGTTGGTTGCGCCTATTACCCGGCCGATTTTGCCTGATTTGATTGATTCCTGGATTACACCGCAGGCGCTTGAATTGATTACTGCGGTCGGCCCGCCGGACTGGGCCACGATGGCATTAGGTTTCGAATTCATCACAATTACTCCATTACAAGTTTTTACTATCTTGATTAAATCGCCTCAATGCGCCAGAATATACACCACGACCATTAGGATTTCAACAGTTTTTAGTTTTGGGTTCAAAGCGTGCGGACTCAGGACTCTTTGAGGATTAGAATATGGCAAACTATATGATTGCACGGTTCGATGATATCGATGCTATAAAGTGCCCCTGCGGCTTTTCAAGGCGGGCCTTTGTCAGCCCGGACAATCCCACAGCAACAATGCACATAGTTGATATTAAAGAGAACGCGAGGGTGCATTATCACAAAAAGCTCACAGAGGTCTATCTTATTCTTGAGGGCGAAGGATATATGGAGCTTGACGGCGAAAGCGTGCCGGTGAAGCCCTTTACCGCTATTTTTATCAAGCCCGGCTGCCGCCATCGCGCCGTCGGCAGGATGCGAATCGTCAACGTCTCAATCCCCGCCTTCGACCCCGAAGACGAATGGTTCGACTGAAAAAATACCGCAGCTTTGGTAGGGTGGGGCTTGCCCCACCATTATTCTAAGGTGTGCCCGGCCTTCTTTAGCCGGAAATTCAGCCTTGCAGTTTCCGCCAAAAAAACTATAATTACACTTGCCCCGCACGAAATAGCAAGCTTGCGTTATTTGGTGCGGGGAACCACAGCAGCGGGGTCCGACAACCGTGGTGAATTATTCGTGAATAGTCCGTCAGGCGGACGGCGGATAAATGTTGGATATTATTATGTTCGTCAAGAGAAACGAAATGAGAAAACGTGATTCCGTGTTCTTGACGGGGATTGCACTTCTTGTCTTATGGGTCTCACACGTCCCATACTTATTCGAGATCCCGCTGTACTCCACGCCCGGAATCCAGTGGTTGTCACAGGAGGTGTCTGATATCCCTGCCTGGCTCAAGGATGAAGCCGGGCTCACGGGCAAGAGTCAGTCTAACATACAATCTGATCTGGTTGCGTCTTTTCGCATTGCATTTGCTAAGAGCCTTTTACTATGCTTGCTGGGTATTCTGTCCGGGGTCCTTGTCCTAAAGAGACATAGGTTGGGGCGCTTTCTGGCAATTGGACTATCCATCTATGTGTTGCTGCTACGGATAGTCTACGTCGCCTTTCGCGAGCATCCCTTTCATTGGTTGTACCTCAAATATACCGTATTCTTTTCTCGGTATCCATTTCGGGTAATACACTTGGATATCGTAACCTGGTTAGTTCTACTGGTCGCTTTGGTGCATCTCCTGCGTCCGAGTATTGCAAAGCAGTTCGAGAAGAATGAGAGTGATGAGAGTAGTCAGTAGTTCCATAGCTTGTTCCTTGAAACTAGTTAAACTAGGGATAGCCACCTATTAATGGTCGGGGACAGTGTACTAAAACGGTGAGTGCCCCTGATAAAAACAGGCCGGAAAAACTAGGGACAGCCACCTATTAATGGTCGGAAAAACTAGGGGAAAAACTAGGGACAGCCACCTATTAATGGAAAAACTTATAATGGAAAAACTAGGGACAGCCACCTATTAATGGTAGGGGACAGTGTACTAAAATGGTGAGTGCCCCTGATAAAAACAGGCCAAAAAGAGACCGACTGAGCAGAGGTAACAGAGAATAATGAAAGAGATACCGTTAGGCAACGGCCTGAACGCAAAGGTCGATGACGAAGATTACGAATGGTTGTCTGGCTATAGTTGGTATGCCTACTACGACCCGCAGCGCGGACAAACGTATGCAGCCCACGATACACCAGGCGGAAGAAGGGTGTTTATGCACGATGTCATTATGGGTCTTGATACGTTGGAAGACGAGTCGTTGAATTGAGTATCGAGTATCGACCATCGAGTATCGAGAATCGAGCATCAAGCATCCAGCATCCCTATCCGCTGCACACTAGGAGTTTACCCGCCTTCCGTCTGGCGGGCTATACCCCCTGTTCCCCTGATGTCCAGCAACCTGATACTCTGATATCCACATCCTGATGCCCTGTTTACCTGATATCCCTCTGTGCCTTTTCGTAGCCAAACAAAATCCGTGTCAATCCTGTTATCCTGTCTAAAAAACTCTGCGCAATCTGCGCAATCCGCGTCTAAAAAATTCGTGCCTTTTCGTGGCCAAATAGAATCTGTGTAAATCTGCGCTAATCCGCGGCTATATTTCTACGAACAATGAACTTGTTTTTTAGTCTTTCTTCGTGTTCTTCGTGGTCTAAAAAATGCTTGTGCTTTTTGCGCCTTTTCGTGGCCAAACAAAATCCGTGTTAATCTGTGTTAATCCGTGGTTGCTATATATTTCGTGTTTATTCGTGGCTATATTCTTCTCTGCGTTCTCAGCGTTCTCTGCGTTAAATCCGTGCTAATCCGTGGTTAAAAATCAATCAAATCTGCGGGTAGTTGTCGACAAAAATCGAAAAATCTAAATTTTTTTTTACTCCTTTTCTCACATCGAGTTACGAGAATCAGGAATCGAGAATCGAACACTATTTTCGACTCAAACGCGCATGTTCGCCCAGTAGTAGAGGGACAGTACAATTTGGAATTTGAAATTTGAAATGCCATTTAACCACTCACAACGAACCACGAGCCACGAGCCACAAACCACGAACCACGGAGCCTGCCCTCTACATCTGTCGAGAACGCTCGACAAATCAGCTCTTTTTATGCAAAACAAACCCAATTTGCCGGATGCCCTAATGAACGTAAAGTCTTTAATAACAGTGGATTACGAAAATATTGCCAATTGCAAACTTGATGAAAACAAACCCAATACAAACCCAATCAAACCCAATCCCCGAAAAGCCAAAATGAATGTAAACTCACTTATAACAAAGGATTACAGAAAAAAAGATGATTTCGCAGTCCGAAAAAACAAAGCCAATTCAAAGCCAATTTCCGAAAAGCCAAAAATGAACGTAAACTTATATCCAACAAAGGATTATGAAAATGTACTACTTCGCCGACGCGGCGAAAACAAACCCAAACAAAGCCAATTTCAAAGTCCCGCAAAACCACCAAAGGAGCGGGACGAAAAAAATCGTTCGGGGCGCCTGCTAATTGACCCGATGTTGCCTCTTTACCCCGTTAGAAAGACTGCCTTTTGGAAGGGAATAATATTCTCTACAAATTTGAGAAATGGGGGGGTCTTTAATACTCCGTCCGAAATTTCTAACGGGGTTTACAAAACAGGCAATGATCAGTATTATATCCGACGTAAATGCCGATGTAGCTCAATGGCAGAGCACAGCTTTCGTAAAGCTGGGGTTGAGGGTCCGAATCCCTCCATCGGTTGTGTGAATCCCCAGGAAAAGTACAATTCGCTCCAAAAAATCCTCAAGGAGCTGGGTAAAGTCATTGTCGCATACTCCGGCGGGGTGGATAGTACGTTTCTCTTGAAGGCGGCGGTCGATACGCTCGGCGCTGAAAACGTGCTGGCTTGTATTGCAAAAGGGCCGGCTCTGCCACAAAGCCAATACCGGCGGGCAATCGAAACGGCAAAAAATATAGGTGTCAATGTCCAGACTGTCGAGCCAAATGAAATGGCTGATGCGGCATACTCAGCCAATAAAGCCGACCGCTGTTTCCACTGCAAAGGCCATCTTTATGGAATCCTTACCGATATTGCCAAAGAGGGCAATTTTAATTACGTCATTTCCGGCCACAATTTTGATGACAAGGATGATTTTCGGCCGGGTAATCGCGCAGCTAAAAGTTTTGGCATTCGCAGCCCACTAACGGAGGCAGAACTGACCAAAGAGGATATTCGCCAACTGAGCAGAGAATTGAATTTGCCCACGGCCGACATTCCTGCGTCACCCTGTCTTGCCTCTCGAATTAACTATGGTCTGGAAATCACAGAGCAGCGACTAAAACAAATCGAAGAAGCAGAGGAGTTTCTGAAGGGATTTGGTTTGGTTGAATTTCGCGTTCGCCATCACGACACTATCGCTCGAATCGAGGTCAACCCGCAGGATATCGACAAAATTACGACTGAGCCGGCCCGCTCACGAATTGTCGAAAAATTAAAATCGCTCGGCTTCAAGTTCATAACCGTTGACCTGCAGGGCTTCCGCTCCGGCTCGCTCAACGAGCCGCTCTCGGAAAACGAAAAGCGAAAAAGCCTTTAGAAAAAAAGATTAGCCGGTGAAAACGTTTCCAATCTTGCGGGCTCGCTCGGGTTTGTCCAGGTTTATACCTAAACTAATACCTACCTCAACCAAAATATTCCAGCCGGCGGCAAGGTAAACATAAGTTGTCAGCTCATCAAGCGCCTCTACCCGAATGGTCGGAAAAATCGTATCCTCGGTGGCTATAGCGAATACGTCAAGGCCTACGCCTTTAGCCAGAAGTTTCTTTATCAACTCCAATTCGGATTTGTACGGCTCTACTAATATCACTACATCATCGGCGTCCATTACTTCTTCTACGCCGTGCAATAAGTATGTGCCTTCGAGAAAGTCGCTTTTCTTGCGGGTAATCTCGTTGGTTTTCAAGGTAAGCTCTTCTGCCACTCCGTCATTTCGGCCAGCAAAGTATATCATCCCTGCTTCGGCGATTCGCTTTATTATAGCCGGGTCAATCTGTTGGGTAAGAGCAGCTTGGTAAGCATCCGCCAGTGCGTTCAATTTACTGTCGAGCGACCTGCCCTGTATCTGTGTCATCAAGGCCTGATAGAAAAGGGCTTGTTCGGCAACGCTTTTGGTGGCAGCTACGGCGTTTTCCCAGCCGCAGCTTAGAACAAAAGTCTGGCTGGCAAAAGATTCGAGTTTGGTGTTCTCACGAGCGGTTAAGCCAAACAGCCTTTTATGGCCAGCTTTCTTGAGCATATTAAAAAGGCATACTATCTCTTTGGTCTGGCCACTATTGGAGGCGCCAAAAACCGCGAAATCACTCAAATCATATTCGGCAGCCTGCAACGAACCATCCGTAGCCAGGCTGACGTTGAGGCCGTCTCGCTTTGCCTGGGCCATAGTGTTTTTAGCAGGGAAAATTCGACTGGAACCCTCGCCTGTAAGAAATAGTTTCCCTGCCTGCTTAATCTGCTCGACTACATTGTCCGTGTTTTGCGGCTTGAAATTCCTGATGATCTGCGGAGTCTCCATCATCTCCCGCACTAAAGCAAACTTCGTGTATCTCTGTTCATCTTTCATATCAAACAAATCTCCTAAAAACTAAATCTTATTACACGCCAAGTTAGTATAACTTGGTAACTGTCCCACCAAAGGTCTTAGATAATCCAGGAATGCGTCCGTTATGAAATTACCCTGGTTATTGATAAATTCGTCAGGCATAGGTTTTGTCTTGACCGCGGCTTCTTTTAGAGGTATGGTGGCGGTGATACATTTATACTCATTTCCAGGCTGTCTTTTCAGCGTCACCATAAGGCCGGTTTTGCCCTGTTTTGCCAGAGCCACCGCCGCCTGGCCACACATATAAGCCTCGTCAATATCCAACTGCACCGCCCTATCGGCAGCGCACATCGGCAAAGACTCAGGTATCTGGAATTCACCTCTGAAGCCAAATTCGTCTGAAATCATTTTGTGCAGTACCGTTGCCGCGCTGGCGCCGCCCATAGCACCGAATTCTATATTGCTGAACTTGTCGGTTGTCTGAGAGGCGGAAACAGCCGTGCCGTCTGCGAATGTAATTCCTTCACCGCAAACAATTGAGACAAAGCCAAACTCGTCGTAACATCGTTTGACATCTTTGAGAAATTTTTCCTTCTCAAAATGCCTTTCCGGCAGGCAAAGAATATGTGGAGCATCAGCCGCTGATTGTTTGCCTGCCGCCGAAGCTGCTGTCAGCCATCCGGCATCGCGTCCAATAGCCTGAAAAACAACAAATTGGTCAACCTTTTGCATGTCACGTGCCAGGATACCTTCCTGCATCACCGAAAGGGCAATATATCGGGCGGCACTGGGAAAACCCGGCGTATGGTCGGTTCCGAACAGGTCGTTATCCACCGTTTTAGGAATCCCGATACCTACAAGCTCGTAGTCTTGTTCTTCTGCGTAAAGCTCAATACGGCTGATAGTATCCATAGTATCGTTACCGCCGATTAAGAAAACATAACGAATGTTGTTCTTGCTTAACACGTCAAGAATCCTCGGCAGCTCCGCATCTGTCAGCTTGTGTCGGCAGCTTCCCAGGGCACTTGAAGGGGTGTATTTTAAGCCCTCAACCGTCGCGGCGGATTCCTTGCCCAGGTCAATAATATTCTCGGCCATAAAGCCTTCGATACCAAACCGCATGCCCAAAATTTTCTCAATACTGTCAAACTCCTTTGCTGCGTTGATTATTCCCGTCAGCGAAGCGTTAATCACAGAAGTCGGGCCTCCCGATTGCCCAATAACTGCATTGCCTTTCAGCATTTTCGAATTAACCTCCAATGTAACCGTTCACGGGTTTAAACCAGCGTTTATAGCTCAATATAGCCGATTTTTGTTATTGTGCAAGGTGTTTTTAAGATTTATTTAAAGATTTATAAAAGATTTTTTCCTCGTGTCTTACGCTAATTGAACAAATGGGAAGCTTAAAAGCTTACCAGAAACTCTCGCATAGCCGTTTTTGCTCAGTAAGAAACAGTAATCGAGGTTTGCAATATTGTGTTTTGCCATACGAATACCTGTTTTTATTCC
>JAUVYQ010000219.1 GCA_030603035.1 Phycisphaerae bacterium
GATTCTGGAGCGTTGGCGCTATGTCTGGTAATCGAGAAAGCCCCCTTCGCAAGAAATCAGGGGGATTATCGATTTTCGTATCTTTAGGCAGGTGTACGGGGGGACTATGCAGGGGCTTCGATGGCAGAAGCCAACATCGAAGCCGGGCGAGGGCGTTAGCTAACCGAGCCCGTCTGTATTGGTTCGGATGGAATTGGCCGCCGTAAAATAAACAGCGCCGATTTATTCGTTCAAATCGGCCTCTTTGCATATGCCTGGCCAATTTCAAGCGACTGCAAAAGTGACTGCTTACGCATACTGCTTAGCTTCGCAGTAGCGACCGAACCTGAGTTCCGAGGACGATAGCCAACCGAGGAAATCTAAAAAGGTGCCGGAAAAAGAATTTTTCCGGGGGATGGTGGGGCTACAGTGGGTAAGCTTCTTGAAGGGGCTCGATTTTGCGAAGCGAGGGGCTCGACTTTGAGCAACCACACAGGGACAAAAGAATACGAAGCGACGAAGCAGAGTACTCAGCCCCCCTGTCGAAGTGACGAAGCCACTCGACAGAGGGGGCAAAAGCCCAATCGCGGAATTTGCGGCCGGGCAATTGCTGCCGTAGGCAGCAATCGGCAGAGCCCTGCGGGGTTGGGCGGCCGCATATGGAGCGATGGGCTTTTTGTCCCCCGCGTCGTCTCTCTCTCTCGCCAGCTGCTGCTGCTATATTGGGGCGGTGGGCGGGCTCGGTTCAAACAGACGGCAGCTTCTGCCGTACCGACTTCTGTATTTCTTGGGGTCTCGAAGTCACCCGTGCCCTACATAGCGTTGTCCCGTCCAGGGACAACGCTCGACTGTGCCTGAGACTGCTACGCATCGAAGGTTAATTTGCTCTCGATAGCTACGGTTGCCTCACAACTCGGCGCCAGCTTTGGGCTACGCATCGAAGGTTAATTTGCTCTCGATAGCTACGGTTGCTGATAACCCGGCGTCAGCTTTGGGCTACGCATCGAAGGTTAATTTGCTCTCGAATGCTACGGTTGCTGATAACCCGGCGTCAGCTTTGGCTGTGCCTGTGGTGTGCTGCGATTGTGCTGTGGGTACACTGCGAACGTTGTTCCCTTTCCCTGCTGCTGTTCTGCTGCTACGGTTTGCTGCTGCTGCTGCTGCTTTATTGCTACTGTACACGAATTTTGCACACTATTGTCGGGGTTACTTCGAATTCGCCTCGATGTACCCACTGCCGGCACTGGATTCCTCGAGGATTTGCTCTTGACAGAGGGAGAGGGAAATGGTATAATGGTGACTGATAGAGTTTTCTGATCCTCCTCAAGAGCCGCAGTTTGCACATAGCTGCGGCTCGATTTTTTGTGGATGTACCCACTGCCGGCACGGAGGGTTAGTGGTGCTGCAGGATATCGATGTTTTTGTTTTTGCCCTGGCCGGCTTCGATTATTTCGTAGCCGTGCTTCTGATAGAACTTTAAGGGATCGCCCGTGGACTGGTCTGACTTCGAACGGACCAGGGACGGGCTTTGAATTTTGAGAAGATGTCCGCCAATACCTTTGCCTCGATACTCCGGTGTCACCAACAAATGTATCAGGGTCTCATTTTTGCTTTTCACCGACCAGCCGATGATTTTGTCGTTATAGATCGCCAGGTAGGTGGTTTTGTATTTAAGATATCCGATTTGCTGACCCCGGGGAATGAAGTAATCAGCCCCGGCCCCTGGGATGTGAAGTCTTTTCGCTCCGCCTGACAACCAGAAGTCGACAAACTTACAGATGTTCGGTAAATCGTCAATTACTGCAGGGCGGTAAGTGACATTTCGACTCTCGGCCTCAAAAGTACAATCGAAAAAATAAGTTGGCAGGAATGGCCGAGGTTCCGGGGGCCCCCGGCGTTTTCGCGGTTGGCGAGCTCCGGACTTCAGAGAGAGAGAGAAAAAGACAGGACCAGTGCCAAACATTATTTTGTTGCTCGAAGTGAACGTGCCATCCTGCAGTTTTGCTCTTACCATGGCTCATAGTTTCGGGATTTGGTAGTCGGCGGGCGGCTCAGCACACAGCAGATCATTGAGTGCTTGATAGATGTTGTAGCTTGTGCATCTGTTGAGCCAGTCTTTTGGTTTGTCGGCGGTGTTTTTGATTCTGCAGTACGAACGTGCCTTGATAAAGGCGGCACGTTGTTTTTGCTGTGCGGGTGTACCCTGGTGTACCCTGCGTGGCTTGGACGAGCAGTGTAGTCCCGAATTGTCGCGGGTGAAGTAGACTCCACCAAAGCCGCCACGAATATCAGTTACTCCGCCGCCTGTTCTTACGAGTGTCATATCGTCTCCAATACAAACAGAGCCAAACCTGCTCACCTAACAAGATGACAAGGACTATCCACTGTAAAATCTCATTCATGAGTCACCTGTACGAAAAGTATTTTGCGTGTTCGAACTGAGTGACATTCAACAGGTTCAGGCTTCGACAGTCAAGGGAATTATTGTTGAGATGGTGGGCGATCATTCCTGCAGGTGTGTTCGCAACGCACCTGTGCATACGGATAAAGGAAACCTTGCCATATTTCGTAACCTTGCTGCAGGCGTACCATTTGCCCCTGGACTTTTTAGCGTACCAATGAAACTTTTTGAGGACCGGCAGCCATTTCGGATCACAAAAAGCGACAAAGCCACGTTGGAGCGGAATCCGTGCGATGGGGGTGTAGGGGAATCCCTGTTCGATTTTAACTAACATTGGCTTCGAGCTCTTTGATTTTCTTCTTGTCGCTTGGTTTTGAGAACAGCAGAGCGCATGCCGTTCCGCTCAGCGAGGCGGGGAGGAGCATCCCGATAGGGCCTGTTGGGTCGAACAGAGTAGCCCTGAGCTCTTCACCGGCAGCTTTATGAAAGCGAGTGATTCCTTTGTGATATTCGTAGTCGAGAGTATCTACGATTTGCTTCATCGTGTAAACGTAATCCAGTTTCATCTCGACTCGCTGAGCATCGAACAGAGTTGTCCAGGGGAAAATCGAAGTGGTTTTTGTATTCGCCCACTTGGCTGCTGCCGGTGATACCCAGCATGGAGTAAGAGCCGACTGGAAAGAAGCACATCCTAAAGCGATC
>JAUVYQ010000114.1 GCA_030603035.1 Phycisphaerae bacterium
AACTGGAAACGCAAGTAACAATAGCAAAAGAGTTGAAGTATATACAGCAAGATAAAGAAGCTATATTACTTGAAAAGTTGGATCATATCTGCCGAATGATTTCAAATTTAATTAAAAAACTTTAACAATATACGCAATACGCAATACGACATACGCAATACGATATTATGGCCAAGCGGGATTATTATGAAGTGCTGGGGGTAAGCAAAAGCGCCTCTGCCGACGATATAAAACGCGCATATCGCCGTAAGGCAATGAAGTTTCATCCCGATAAGAACCCCGATGATAAACAGGCCGAGGCCAGGTTCAAGGAATGCGCCGAGGCATACGAAGTCTTGAGCGACCACGAAAAACGCAGCCGATATGACCGGTTCGGCCACGAAGGTCTTCGCGGAATAGGCATGCGTGACTACACGCATATGAGGTGGCAGGATATCGGAAGTGTATTTGAAGATATCTTTGGCTTCGACGATTTCTTCAGCGGCATCTTCGGTGGTCGCGGCAGAAGAACAGCCCGCCGGGCCGGGCCCACACGCGGCTACGACCTGGAAACCACCGTCGAACTAACGCTTAACGATATCGCTCAAGGCGCCGAAAAAACCATCGAATTCACACGGCAGGATATATGCTCCGAATGCACCGGCACCGGCTGTGCTAAAGGGACAAAACCAGGCCGATGCAACACGTGCGGCGGAACCGGCCGCGTCGCAAGAGGAGGCGGCTTCTTCCAGATGGTCTCGACCTGTCCGCAATGCAGAGGCAGCGGCCAAATCATCACAAGCCCCTGCAAAAAATGCAAAGGCACCGGCAGAGTCCCCAAAAAAAGAAGCGTCAGCATCAAAATCCCACCAGGCGTCCACGAAGGACAGGGTATAAGGGCCGCCAATGAAGGCGAACCAGGCCGAGCAGGCGGACCAAGAGGAGACCTCTATTGCTACGTCAGAATAAAACCGCACGAATTCCTCCAGCGCGACGGAAACAACCTGATTGCGGTTGTCCCCATAAGCTTTACTCAGGCCGCTCTGGGGACAACTATTGAGGTGCCAAGTCTGAACGGCACAAGAGGCCTGAAAATCCCGCCGGGCACTCAATACGGAAGCATCTTTAGAATAAAAGGACAGGGCCTGCCGAATATCCGAACACACCGAACAGGTGACTAGCTCGTGCAAATCATTATTGAAACTCCCGCAAAACTAAACGCAAAACAACAGGAGCTCCTCAGAGAATTCGCCAAAACCGAAAACAAAACCGTCTTCCCCCAATCCAGAAAGTTTTTCGAGAAACTGAAAAAGTATTTTGGTAACAATCGATGAAAAATAAAAGTAAAGAAAAACCAAAAGAACAAAAACAATCTAAGCCGACGAAAGAGATGGAAGAGCTTCGCGACAGAATAGACAATTTGCAAAAGGAAAAGGATGAGCTTTTCGGAAAGCTGCAGCGCGTCAGCGCCGACTACGCAAATTTCCAAAAACGGGTCCCCAAACAAATCGCCGACACGATTTGTTACGAAAAGGAAAAAATAATAAAAACGCTGCTGCCGGCCCTGGATAATTTTGAATCCGCCTTAGGCGGACTCCGGAACACACACTCAGCCGAAAACACCGATGTGCTCATCAAGGGCGTCCGGATTATTTACGACCAGATGCTCGACATCTTAAAATCGCACGGCGTTGAGCAGATAAAGGCACTGGGTGAAAAGTTCGACCCCGTCCTGCACGAGGCAATGACACAAAAAGTCGAGCCAGAGCGGGAAGAAAACATTGTGCTCGAAGAGTTCCAGAAGGGATACAAACTCAACGGCCGGGTCATTCGGCCAACCAAAGTGATTGTCAACACGCTGCCATCAGAACAGCCGGCTCAGCAACAAGATGCAGAGTCACCAGAGCAAACAACTGAGGAAAATGAGACGACCAACGCGGAGTAATTGCTATGCCAACCTACGATTATATATGTGAAAGTTGCGGATACGAGTTTGAGCGGTTTCAGTCTATAGCCGCCAGACCCATCCGCAAATGCCCCACGTGTGGTAAAGGGAGCTTGAAACGGCTCATCGGCGCCGGCTCAGGCGTGATATTCAAAGGCACCGGTTTCTATCAAACCGATTATAGAAGCGAAAGCTACAAAAAAGCCGAAAAAAGCGAGAAAACCAAAACCGAGAAAAAGAAAACCGAGACCAAAACCAAAGATTCAAAGCCCGCTGATAAAACCAAACCCGGCACAAAAGACAAAAAGAAACCAGCATAGTCAGTTTATCTTATCAGCTCGGCGATTTGTTTGAATTGCGGATGTTCAGATGTCTTTATAAGTTCAAATAAAGCCCCTGCCGTAGAGTCAATCCGTTATTTGCTGCCTCCAACCACAATCGTCAGACGCACTTTTTTGCCCTCTTGCAGACCGGGCTTTTCAATAGATTCTTTACCCGTCAAGTCGGGCTTCGGTAGCATCAAGTCTCCGACAATCTCGGCAAACCGCTCGGCGCTAACACCGTCAAATATCTTCTCGTTGCCGACCTGTCCGGTCTCAACCACCAGCTTTGTCTCTTCCCACATACTACCCAAATCGATCAAGAGTGAATTTAAGTCTTCTCGATTGCAGCTTAAAGCGTATTCGGTTTTGCCCGCCCGGAGTGTAGAGCTGCTGCAATCTAAAAGCTTGTCCTCAATCGCCTTGTTGATAAATCCGTTAACCGCAATCACATTGCTTGTCTTCAGCTCAAGCCTGCGATGGGACCCAGCCGCAAGCACGCGGACCTCGGCAGTTGGCCTCTCCGGACCACTTACAGGGGCAAAAATCGTATAAACTACGGCCGACAAAATAGCTACCAGCCCAATCATAGCAGCGGCGGCCAAAACCTTGCGAACCAGCAAATGCCTCGTACCTGCCCGCTCATCCAGCCCCTCGAAGGGGCGGGGCTCGTCGAAACGTTCGGCTCGCCGACCCAACAGTGTCTTTCTTTCCAGTGAAGCTTTTATCTCTTCGGCCATCTCAACCGGGGCCTCGGCACGAGGCAAAGAGCCGACCAACATTTTACTCTTCTGAAGTTCCCGAAGCCGCTGTGCAATTCGCGCATCATGTGCTATCAGCCGTTCAACCTCAGTCGCCTCTCTCTGCGTCAGCTCTCCGTCAATGAAGCTATTCAGCAATTCTTCGATATTTTGTTCTTCTCTCTGGTTCATTACAAAATGGCCTCCATAATCTCTCTCAGATTGCTCCTGGCCCTGCTCAATCTGCTTCTGACCGTGCCCAATTCAACATCCAGCACCTTCGCAATCTGAGCATAATTCATACCCTCAATATCCCGCAGGACGACCACCGTTCTTTGCGCATCACCCAATTTCATCAGCGCGCCTGCGACTATTTCGCACAGCTCCTTGTTCGCAGCCACCGCCGCCGGGTCAGGCGAGCTGTCATCGTTCAAAAACTCCTTCAACTGCTGCCTTGCCTGCCCGTAGTGTTCATCGTCCTCGGCATCCAGGCTCTTGAGCCCGAGCCTGCCGCTTCTCTGGCAGTAATTCAAAGTCAAATTAACCGCTATTCTAAACGCCCAGGTATAAAAACCGCTTCTGCCCTCGAATTTGTCTATATTCTCTATTACTTTGACAAATGTTTCCTGCGTAAGTTCCGCAGCATCGTCAGCGTTTGCACATATCTTCAGTATGACGTTATAGATGCGATTCTGATACTTAAGTATCAGCCGCTCCATCGCCGCAGAATCGCCCTGCCGGCACCGCTCGACCAGCACGGCATCATCGATGTTGATATTCTCCGATTGCACGCCTTTTCTCCTCAATTAGACCGATATTGCCCCAAAAAGTTCCTGTAAAAATAGGCAAAATAGAGCCAAACCGAAGGATATAATCGCAGATTATGGCTTCTTGGTCAAAGTTTTTTCTTACCGGACGCTTGGTTGGTGATTTATGTTGAATTACAACTGAATAATATGGCTCACCGAACTTTTGGCATTTCATTACACAGTACGCAACAGGGTTTCCCGTGCATCATGGGCTATACGCTATTTTGTGCATTTAATGGTAAATTCAGCCGAAAGACGCCGGCCGCTTGGGCACAGACAGGTCGCTTGCAATACGTAGCTTTGACCGCTTTGCGGCTCGAAACCCAGATTGAATTCGTAAGCCCTTAAAAAGTCCCGCCAGTGGTTGTTGTTCTCAACCGCATCAATCAAATCAATATCCGGCCAGATGGTAATTCTCCTGCCCTTCTCATCAGCAGAGCGCTCGACATATTCGTACAACTCAAACCGAAACACCCCCGGCCACTTTTCCTGACAGCCAAACGAGTCCAGCAAACTCACATAGACATTTATCTTTGACGTTTCTTCGGCCTCACCGGCATCAACAAATTCAGTCAACGGCATGATATCGATTTTCACCGGATTATATGGACTATACGCAGAAAGCAAATCAGAACGATTATCACCCCGAGGAGGCGATTCTGTTGGCGCCGGCTCACAACCGCACTCGACCAGAAGCAATACAAAGAAAAACATCTGCAATACTATGGCAACCACTTTCATAAACTACAAATCCTCATCTCCACCGCTGAGTCCGCCAAGAAATTCAAATATCAAAAATAAAATATCAAAGTTACACTGCAAAATGCAAAATCGAGATGTCATTGCGAACTCAAACGAAGTGAGGGCGTAGCAATCTTGAGAGTGCTTCGTTGCTGCGCTCCTCGCAATGACACTTTGTGTCATTTTTGAATTTTGCTTTGTCATTTTGCATTTTGATTTTTAATTTTTGCTTTGATTACAAATCCTCATCGAGCATATGGCCGAGATGATATTTCTTCGCTCGCAAATAGTCAACGTTGTGCTTGCTCGGCTCAGCCATCAGTGGTATTTGCTCAACAATCTTTATCCCATAAACCTCAAGCCGGCTTATCTTCTTGGGATTGTTGGTCAGTATCCGTATCTTCCTCAGCCCCAAATCGCGACAGATTTGAGCACCAATTCCATAATCCCGCTTGTCAGCCGTAAAGCCCAGCTTCAAATTCGCCTCAACCGTATCAAGGCCCTCCTCCTGAAGCTTATAAGCCCGCAGTTTATTCATCAGCCCGATACCTCTGCCCTCCTGCCGCAGATAAATCAAAGCCCCTTTGCCGGCCTCTTCAATCATCTTCATCGCAGTTATCAATTGATAGCCGCATTCGCACCGCTGCGAATGAAACAAATCCCCGGTCATACATTCCGAATGCACCCTCACCAGCACCGGCTCATCGTGCTCGATAGCTTTGCCGTGCTCATCAAGCGACCCAACGCCGCCCTTGCACAACGCCAGATGCGGCTCGTCGGAAGTTATACTCTCATAGCCAATCAGCTCAAATTCCCCGTAGTCGGTAGGCAAATTCACGCACTCAACACGCTTGATTTGGCTCTCACGCTGCAGGCGGTATTCGATGAGCTTGGCGATTGAAGCAATTTTCAGTTTGTGTTTTTCGCAGAATTTCAACAACTCCGGCACTCGCGCCATCGTGCCGTCCTCATTCATAATCTCACATATAACACCCGCCGGCGTCAATCCCGCCAATCGTGTCAAATCAACCGCCCCCTCGGTCTGTCCCGCTCGAACCAGTATTCCGCCTTCACGAGCACGCAGCGGAAATACATGACCCGGACGAGCAAGGTCAGCGGCTTTAGCATCGCCAGCTATCGCAACCTGAACCGTCTGTGCCCTGTCAGCAGCGCTGATACCGGTCTTTATCCCCTCAGCTGCGTCAATACTGACCGTAAAAGCCGTCCCAAACCGGGCCGTATTATCAACCGTCTGCGGATACAGACCAAGCGAATCACATTTCTCAGCCGTCAACGGCAGGCAAATAAGACCCCGACCGAACTTGGCCATAAAGTTAATAATCTCCGCCGTCACCTTCTCAGCCGCGCAAACAAGGTCTCCTTCGTTCTCACGGTCTTCAGCATCAACAAGGACAATCATTTTGCCCTGCCGAAGCTCTTTCAGAACTTCCGCTATTTCGCTGAATTCTATTGCCATTTATCGTATCCCGAACGGGCCGCGAGCAACGGGGCACAAGTCACGAATCCCCCTGCTCGTACTCTTCAATATAGCGACTTCCGTTGCGAATGTAAATAAGGGTTGCCAGAATAGCAGTCCCCGCAGCCGACCACCAGAGCACCCGTAAAACCCAAATCCAGCCGGGGAAAAAGCTGTAAACTTCAGGAGCAATCAGAATTGCACCAACCATTGTCAATTGCAGGTCATTGGAAATCTTGCCGATTAACACAGGAGCGACAAAAACCTGCGAAGTAATAAAGTAAACAATGAGAAAACCGATTATCAAAAACAGGTCTTTGCCGATTATCAAAACCACAACCGTCGGCGGCAGCAAAACACCCTCGACTTGCCCCCGCTGCGATATCAGCAGAAGGCACGCAGAAGCGATAAGCAATTTGTCCGCAACCGGGTCCAGAAACGCTCCAAGTTTGGTAACCCGCTTTTGCCTGCGGGCTAAATAGCCGTCGAGCGCGTCGCTAAACGCCATAACCAGAAAAATAGCAAGCGAAGCATACCGCATTGCGTCACCAAATACAGCATCGTTTATCTTCAGCATACAACTGACAAACGGAACTATCAGCAGTATCCGAAGAATCGTAATCCGGCTGGCCCAGCTCAACCTCATAACACTGCCTCTTGAATTCCACATCGGTATCCTTTCACACAATACGCAATACGACATACGCAATACGAGATTAAATGCATCGCCCGCCGTCGACATTCAGCACCTGCCCGGTTATGTAATCATTCCTGAGCAGGAAAATTATCGCCTCGGTAACTTCACTCGGCTCCGCAATCCTTTTAACAGGGACAAACGATAGCTGGCGCTTCTTCTCGGATTCATCAAAATCGCTCGGCCAGGTAACCACGCCGGGAGCTATCGAATTCACGCAAATCGCAGGAGCCAGCTCCTTCGCAAGGGCCTTCGTAGCGCCAATCAGCCCTGCTTTTGACGAGCAGTAAAGAACACTCCCTGACCACGGCCGAATCCCGCCAACGTCGGCAATATTAATTATCTTACCGACAACTGACTCGGCGTCGCCGAATTTCTCATTTACAACTTTCGCAAAGGCCCTGCTCGTCAATATCGACGCTATCAAATTCACATTCAAAACTTTTTGGGCCTCTTCAAAAGTAACATCTGCCAACGGCCGCCTTGAAAAAACAGCAGCAGAGTTTATCAAAACTCCTGGCGTGCCAAACGCCAATGCTTTTTCAAACAAATCCTCTATCTCGTCGGGTTTAGTAAGCTCGGCCTCAACCGCCACCGCCTTTACGCCGAGCTTTTTGATTTGCTCGACAAGCTCCTCTGCTTTTTGTTTATTGCTGTTATAGTGGCAGATACAATTACAGCCGGCCTGCGCCAGAGCTTTCCCAATAGCGCCGCCCAATCGTCCGCTCGAACCGGTAATAATAGCAGTAGTCCCTTTTAATTCCATAAGGGATTATATTAAACCGGAAATGCGCATTTAGCAAGGAAATGTCATTCCCGCTTCTCTATGTCATTCCCGCGCAACCTGTCCTGAGCAAAGTCGAAGGAGCGGGAATCCATTTTTCTGCTTGCCCCGCACCAAATAGGCGCTTGCCGCCGTGTCCCGCACGAATTGAGTGCTAACTCACGTCTAATTAGTGCGGGATAATTTGGTGCGGGGTCATTGCGAGCATCGCAAAGCGACGCGCGGCAATCTCAACTTCATAATTCATTGTTCCTTGTTCGATGCCGTCCAGGTCCGGCCCGGCTTCAGACGGGACGGATTCGATATTCTGCCTCCCGCTGCCCCGCACAGCACCCTCCGCTTAAGATTTTTTTCGATTCCACCGCCAATTACCTCCTAAAATTAGCTTCACTTCCCACAATTTAATATGTAGAATAATCCAAGTAAAATCAATTTTACGAGTTATCAGAACCGGTTTGATTCTGCATTAAGGAAGTTAAGCGCAATCTCTGGAGGTAAGCCGTTATGAGCATATTATCTGCCATCGGAAATACACCGCTTATAGAGCTGAACAATCTCAATAACAAAAGACCAGAGGTGAGAATTTTGGGAAAACTTGAAGGAAGCAACCCCGGAGGTTCCGTCAAAGACCGCCCTGCTTATTGGATGGTAAAAAAAGCCGAGGAATCAGGCCGGCTCACTAAAGGCAAAATTATACTCGAACCCACATCCGGAAATACCGGCATCGCCCTGGCAATGATTGGAGCTGCAAAAGGATACCGCGTCAAGCTTTGTATGCCGGAATGTGTCAGCACGGAGAGACAACGTATCCTTGAGGCCTTAGCTGCTGAGGTTGTGCTTACCCCTGCAAAAGAGGGCACCGATGGCGCTATTAGAAAAGCACATCAGCTCCTCGGTGCCGAACCCGACAAGTATTATATGCCAAATCAATTCGAGAACGACAGTAACGTTCTCGCTCATTACGAGACAACCGGCCCTGAGGTCTTTTCCCAGA
>JAUVYQ010000352.1 GCA_030603035.1 Phycisphaerae bacterium
GACAGACGTCTCGACCGCAACAAACTGATTTTTTTATTGATGCTCGATGCAGGGCTCCGGGTAGGTGAAGTCTGTCAGCTGAGAAAAGAAAATCTCATTCTCAAAGAAACCTTTTGCGAGGCGGTGACAATCCCTGCCGACATCTCCAAGACCAAACAACGCCGCCTCGTACCGACAACCGAGCGACTCCGAATCGCCATCGTCGATATGCAAATGCACTGGTGGATACCCCTTGACGTCTGGCCATCTGATTACGCTTTCTTTGTCACCGACCCGAAGTCGCACATCACAGTTCGCCAAATCCAACGCATGGTAGATTATGTCACTATGAAATCTATAGGCCGGCACTGCCATCCGCATGTACTTCGTCATACTTTTGGAACCCGACTCATGCGCCAGGCCCCCATGCGAGTTGTTCAGGAGCTGCTCGGACACAAACGACTGAGCTCAACACAAATATACACACACCCCAACACTGAGGATCTAAAAATCGCCATCGATAAGATGTCTGAGCAGCCTGCATGAAAAAGCGGACCAAACGGCCCCGGCTGCCACGATGGATCTGGCAGCTCGGGCCAGACATTTTGAACAGCCAGGAGAAGCACTTCCTTGCGTACGTTTGGTGGTGTTCTGACCGTGGTTGCCGGGACTGGGACTACAGCCTCTCTGCAAGATTTGGTAAGTGTAAACGTACCATGCGTCGATGGATAAAACACCTGCGTGACATGAAACTGATCACAGTGAATTTTCCCGGTACCAAATCTCGCACTTTATACAAAAAACCATACTACAAGAGAGAGGTTTGGTTGGCGCACAGGAGGCAGAGACTTGACTCTCAAGGTAGGACATTAATGTCCTACATCAATAATGCGAAGCATAAGAAGGAGTATAAAACGACTCCTTCTTATGCTAAACCTTCGAACTCTTTGAGTTCTCAGGCTCGAAGCTCTATGGATGCCGGCAACGCCGGCAACCAAAACGAGACTCGTCCGATTGCCAATCGAACGGTCTCCCAAGGTAGACCCCAACAGGCCTCTCCGAGGCCGGCTGTTCAGGGCAATGACGGTTCGTTTTCGAGGCAGAGAAAAAAAGACGCAGCGGATTTGCACCTCGAAAAGATTCGGGCAAAAAAACGGCTTGAAAAAGGTCTACCAAACTGATATAATTTCAACAGCTAAATTCAGGCACCATCTGTATCCTAAAAGTTTTTTTAGGGGCTTAGAATCGAAACAGCGATGCCGAAAATCGAGTGACATTAAGAAATGGGTCCAGACCATGGGACATCCACCCGAAGAAGATTTTATTGCCGGCGTTCAGTGTGCTTTATTCGAGGCAACGTTCGGCACAACAGAA
>JAUVYQ010000022.1 GCA_030603035.1 Phycisphaerae bacterium
CCGACGGCTGGGTGTATTGTCTGCGTGCCGTCGACGGAGTACTGGCTTGGCGTTTCCGCGCCGCGCCCATAGATAAGCGGCTGATGGCCTTTGAGCAATTGGAATCCGTCTGGCCGGTTCACGGCAGCGTGCTTGTGCAGGATGGCACCGTCTACTGTGTCGCCGGAAGGTCGATGTTTCTCGATGGCGGCATGCGTTTGTTGCGGCTCGACCCGAAAACGGGGCGAAAGATATCAGAGACCATTCTTGACGACCGCGACCCCAAAACGGGTGAGAATCTGCAAGTGCACGTCAAAGGCCTGAACATGCCCGCCGCCCTTGCGGATATTCTCTCAAGCGATGGCAAGTACGTTTACATGCGTACCCAGCGTTTTGACCTTAACGGAGTACGTCGGCATATTGCCCAAACGGATGTCACAGATCAGTTGGGCGAGGGTCGGCATCTGTTCTGTTCGACTGGTATGCTGGACGGCTCGTGGTTCCATCGCTCCTACTGGATATTCGGCAAGAGTATTGCTTCTGGGGCCGGCGGCTGGCCTCGTGCCGGCCGGGTCGCTCCAGCCGGACGGCTCCTTGTTCTTGATGATTCTAACGTCTATGGTTACGGACGTAAGCCGGAATACTACAAATGGACAACGCCGATGGAATACCACCTTTTTGCCAGTGACAGAGAACCTGAACTCGTCAGAGCAAAAAAGCAAGCAGCCAAACGCGCAGCGCGGCAAAAGAGGCAGCAGAAGAAGAAAAAACGCTCAAGCCCCACCCCCGCCACCAAGCCAGTCTATCATTGGTCGCGGGAGGCGCCGCTTTACGTACGCGCAATGGTCCTGGCGGATAAAACACTCTTTATCGCAGGGCCACCGGACATAATCGACGAAGAGCAGATATTCAAAAATCCAGGTGCTCTCGGCGTTGTCAAGAAGCTTCGCGAACAGACCGATGCCCTTGAAGGGCAAAAGGGCGCTTTGCTGCATGTGGTTTCGGCCTCGGCCGGCAAGAAACTGGCCGAATACAGACTCGAAACTGTGCCAGTTTGGGACGGCATGGCCGCCGCCAATGGGCGGCTTTACCTTTCAATGAAAGACGGTCGTGTATTGTGTATGGCAGGGAAGTAGATACAAGTGTGTCTGTTTGATGATATGACGAGAGCATCAGATATGTCTTAATGAGTAGTGTGGATAAGTGGGGTGTTCTTTTAGAAGTGGATTCCCACCGAGGTATTTCGTGTTGCGCACAGATATAGAACGGCGGAATAGATTGAGGGGGTAAATGTTTTTGGGTTCGGTAGCGAGGTTACCCCTCCCTTACGGTCGGGGCTCTGTGGGATGTTTTGTGAGATTCAGTGAGGCGAATTAACAGAATTTCCCGATAAATCTGGGGGGTAAGTGTTGGGGGGCAGATTTGCGTAAGCGCTTGTTTAAGCGGGGATTAGCTTATTTTGGTTCAGGTCCTATAATAAAATTTTAAAAAAATTTTAAAAAAAATGGTTTTGTGTGTTGACTTGGTGGTGAGAAGTGGTAAGATTTCCCACTGTTGATATAATAAGTGGGATAAATACCATGCTTTTATTAACAGGCGAATATCAGCACGTAGTCGATGGGAAAAGTAGAGTTCTCATCTCAAACAAGCTGCGAAGTCAAATCGATGCCGATGAGCACGGCAGCAATTTCTATCTTGTCCTCGGTGCCAACGGCATACTTTGTTTGTATCCTGAAAAATATTTTGAGCAGGTAGTCCTTGCGGTTGCACCCAACGCCACTGCGCCTGATGAGGCGGTGGCGTTCGAGCGAATAAGCTTTGCCCTGGCCAGTAAGGTCGAGCTGGACGGCCAGGGTCGATTGCTCCTGAATGAAGGATTGCGAAAAAGAGCGGGGCTGAAAGACCGTGTTACGTTAATTGGGGTCAGAGACCATATCGAGCTGTGGAACAGCGAGAACTGGGAACAATACCTCGCAGACCATATGGCCCAATACCAGAAACAGATGTCGCAGGCACGGCAGGTTGTCTTGCAAGAGCAGAACGAAGAACTTTAACTTTCGGAGTGGAGGCAAAATGATTGAAAGCGATTCGAACCATTGTCAGATTGTAAGAGACAGTATCGTTGGTAAAAGAGCGGTTGACGAACAAACCTTTGCCTCGCTGACAATTCTTGCCGAACGGCTGGAACGGTTGAAGAATCTCGATAAGACTTTTGGCGACGTTGAATTTTCGGCCGCTGTTAAGAGGCTGGCAAGGCAGAAAAACGCGCAGATAGCGCTTAACGTATAGTGAATCGTCTGGCGAGAAACGAGATACGGAATACGAAATACGAGAATGGTTCGGTTGTAGAACATATTCCGGTTCTTGCGGAAACGTTAGCCGAACAGATAAACTTACCGCCGGATGGGGTAATGGTCGATGCGACCATAGGACAAGGAGGTCATAGTTTCCTGTTCGGAAGAACCCTGGGCCCTGAGGGAGTAATCATTGGGTTTGACATCGATAAAAATGCTGTCCGAAGGGCCCATTTTAGATTAAAGGACCTTGCCTGCAGGGTTATTTTGGTTTGTGCTAATTTCTCTCAAATCAGCGAGCTTGTCCACGAGGAGGGGATAGAAAAGGTTGATTTTATATTAGCAGATTTGGGCGTCTGCTCGGCGCAATTGGCGGATGTCAGGATGGGGCTTAGTTTCCAGACGGATATGCCGCTGGATATGAGAATTGACAAAAGATTAAAGACCACCGCTGCCGATATAGTTAATAAAGCGGACGAAAAATCGCTGGCTGATTTGATTTATAAGTTCGGTGAGGACAGAGGCTCGCGGCGGATTGCTCGGTCTATCGTTCGGCATCGCCGGGGCCGTCCGATAAGCACAACCGGTCAGCTGGCAGCGATAGTCTGCAAGGCAATGGGACGGTCGGGGAGAAAGCGAAAGAGCAGAATACACCCTGCAACCAGGACTTTTCAGGCGCTAAGAATCGCAGTCAATAAGGAGCTGGAGAATTTGGGGAAACTGCTCGCTTCGGCGCCGGAGCTGCTGAGGGAAAATGGCCGCATAGCCGTCATTAGCTTTCACAGCCTGGAAGATAGATTGGTTAAGAGCGATTTTAAGCAAAATGAAAGCGAGAACATTTACGAGATTATAACAAAGAAGCCGATTGTGCCGAGGCGAAAAGAAATTGCTGATAATCGGCGAGCAAGGAGCGCAAAGTTAAGGGTCGCACAAAAAATATAGCGGATTAGTTAATTAGTGAATTAGTTAATTGGGTATTCCTAACTCACCAATTAACCACTCGCTGATTAACCAAGCTTCTCAGCGACTTCCGCGGTTAAAAAAAGCAAAAAGTGAAAATGGAGTTTCATTATGACTTCCGACGCCAAAATTGGATTACTGTTAGGTCTGGTCTTTATATTTATAATTGCATTTTTAATCAACGGGCTGCCGAGCTTTAATGGCAGAAACAATAGCGAGCTGACTACGAATGTGGTTGGTTTGCAGAATAATCCGCCGGGTCTTGCAGCCAGGGAGCGTGAGGCTATCAATCGGACAAACTCGATTGAAAAGCAAAGCACGGAAGTTCTGACACCACCGATGGGCGATCCGAATATTCGCTTCCAAACACCGTTATCGCAGAACCCTGCGGTCGTCAAAAAAGAGAACCCTGCGACTCTGAAAGAGAGCGATAAAGTCAAGCCGAGCAAACCGTCTCTGCCGAAATTTTATGTTGTTGTCGATGGTGATAACCTGGCGGTTATAGCCAAGAAGTTTTATGGTGATGAAGAGGGTAACAGAACAGTAAACGTTACGAGGATATTTCAGGCCAATCGCAAGCTGCTGGGGTCGCCCGATGAAATTTATATCGGGCAAAAGCTTATCGTACCACCGCTGCCGGCTTCGGCGCTGGATAAAAGTAAAACTGAGAAGGTCTTTTCGGCATCAATCTTTGAGAAGGTTAAATCTATTGGCCAAAGATATCTTTCGTCTGACGGCGGGAAAGTCAAGCAAGGCAAGCAGTATGTTGTGCGGGAAGGTGATAGTTTATGGAAAATCGCTGCCGAGCAGCTTGGAGAGGGCAGCCGGTACACGGAAATAGCCAAACTAAATGGTGATATTTTAGACGACGAGGACACTCTCTCCATTGGGATGCGTTTGAAAATGCCGGCCCGAAAATAGTTAATTAGTTAATTCCGTCAAACGGCGCCGGATCTTCGATAGTGATTGGTTAATTGGTCATTCCTCAATCGCCAATTTGCTACTCACGAGTTACCGTTTCGTACTTTGGATTTAGCTACCGCCAGTTTCGCTGTCGAAATTGGATATTCGAGTTTATCCATTATGAGATTGCGGTTTCGTTTTGTTTTTGTTGTTTTTTATTTTACGGCTGTTTTGATTTTTACTGTTTATCTGCGCAGCGCCAACAATCGCATTTTCAACAAGCTTTGTGCCATCGATACCGAACAAGGCCGGTTAGAACAACAGCTTCGGCAGAAACAATTGCAGCTGGAAGATTTAATAAATCCCGCCGCCGTCTCGGAACGTCTTAACGGTAGTGAATAGTCGTTAGTGGATAGTATTTGGTAGAGGATAATGCCCAACTGACGACTAAACATTGACAATCGTATACTAACGACTTAAGATTGAAAAGCGTTCGGATTATCATTTTCTTGTTTGTCCTTTTGATTGTGACATTTTTGTCACTGGGGGGGCGGTGCTTTTATCTACAGCTTCTCAAGAACGACCATTATTATGCCGTTTCTACAAAGCAGCTACAGGGGTGGGTTGCACAGAAGCCACAACGTGGTGTGATTCTTGATTGTCGGGGCAGGATGCTGGCTGCAAGCAGTAGAATCCGAACCATTTTTGCCGAGCCGCGAGTTATAAAGGACCCCAAAGGCATGTCCGTCAAACTTGCGCCAATACTGGATATGGGCGCACACGAGGTCTGTAAGCTTATCACGGAGAGCAAAAATCCTGGCTTTGCAAAACTCAAGGTCGGTGCCGGGGCGGAGCAGTGCAGTGCCGCCGGGGAAATCTACGGCATCGGCATCCAATCCGATTGGCAAAGACATTATCCAATGAGGCACCTGGCGGCGCATATTGTTGGTTTTACAAGTGTTGACAACCGGGGTTTAGGCGGTATTGAATTGCAATACGACGAAGAGCTTTGCGGCCTTGGGGCGCAGAACATTTACTTTGCTGATGCACTTCGTCGGCCTATTCGTCGCTCGTCTCTCGTCGCTCGTCGCTCAAGTGGCGGGTCACGAGTGATGGGTCACGAGCCACGAGATGGGGTCGGCATTATTCTAACCCTCGATGCCAGCATCCAGCAGTTTGCGCGGGCTGAGCTTGTGAAGCAATACGAAAGCTACGAAGCTGAGTCGGCTGTGGCGATTGTGGCTGAGCCAAAGACGGGGGCGATATTGGCGATGGTTTCGCTGCCTGATTTTGACCCCCGTGATGCCCGGTCAGCGGGCGCGAATAATCTTCGCAATCGTGCGATTTGCGACCAGTTTGAGCCGGGCAGTGTTCTAAAGCCGATAGTTGCTGCGATTGCAATCGATGCCGGTGCTGTGGGGCGGGATGAAAAAATATTCTGCGAGTACGGCGACTATCGCGGCAGGGGCTTTGGCCGAATCGGCGAGTACGGAAATCACAAATTTGGGGAGCTGACGGTGCGTGAGGTTCTTGTCGAATCGAGCAATATAGGGATGGCCAAAATCGGACAAAAACTCGGCAGGGACAAACTTTATAACGGGCTGAGACTTTTTGGGTTCGGCAAAAAAGTTGGCATCGACCTGCCCGGTGAGGCCGAGGGGCTGTTATGGCCTGCGCGGAACTGGACAGGCTACAGCGTAACTCGGATACCTTTCGGCCAGGAAATTTCTGTAACTGCAATTCAACTGGTTCGAGCTTTCTGCATCCTTACCAATGGGGGTCGGCTTGTTCGCCCGTATCTGGTCAAAGCGATAGTGGGTAGCAATGGCGAGATTATCCAGCTAAAACGACCGACATCGACCATTGGTTACGTCGTTAAGCCGGAAGTTGCTGAATGGATTGTGCAAGTGGCGATGGCCGGTGTGGTGAATGAAGGAACAGGAAGAAGAGCCAAGCTTGATGGATGGGATGTGTTCGGGAAAACGGGAACCGCTAATATAGCCAAAAGCAGCGAGAGGGGTTATTCGGAGAGCGATTACGTTGCCTCTTTTGTAGCAGGAGCGCCGGCAGAGGAGCCGGCGGTGGTGGTCTTGGTTTCAATCTACAAGCCGAACGTCAAACTCGGCAAGGGTTATACCGGCGGAACAGTAGCTGCGCCGGTAGCCGCCGGGATACTCGAAAAAACTCTTAACTACCTTGAGAAACGTCAGAGCCGTTAGAGGTGCATGTTATCTTTGTTGGTAAAAACCTGCTTGTTTTGCTTGTATGGTTATGTCGGCGGGGCCATCCCCAAGCTACGCTTGAGGGTGCCACCTGGGCGTTACGGTTCCACACGATCAACGTTAGAAGACAGGGCAACCACGTGGGGTTGCCCCTACTTGAGGCTGCCACCCAGTCGTTGTGCATCGTTCGTGATGCGGCGTGCGAAAAATATACGCAATAGGATATAGGAAAAATGGCGAGGATAATTTATGGTGTTGCAGGGGAGGGATTCGGGCACAGCAGTCGTTCGCACCTGATAGGGCAGAGACTCATTGATGCCGGCCACGACGTGATGTTTGTGGGCTCAAGAAAGTCACTTCTCTATCTGAAACAATATTTCGGCGAGCGTGTGAAAGAAATTTTCGGTCTGTCCTTTGCCTATGAAAATGGGCGTATAGACAAATCGGAAACTTTGAAGCGTAATCTTCTTAATCTTCCCGAAGGCAACAGGCAGAATGAGGAGCTTTTCCGAAAATATTTTGAGCCGTTCGAGCCGGAGCTGGTGATATCTGATTTTGAGCCTTTCAGTGCGTGGTGGGCCTGGCGAAACAGGGTGCCGTTTATTAGTATCGACCACGAACATATGCTCACGCTTTGTAAGCTGGAACACAGGAGTAAAAACTGGTTTGCACGAATAACCGCCAGCGTGGTAACCGAATGTCACTACGTCGGGGCGGTTGCTTACATTGTTATAAATTTCTTTAAGACGCCTTTGAGGATTGATTCGGCCATTTTGGCACCGCCTATCGTAAGGCCTGCCGTCACTGCGCTTCAGCCCTGCAAAAGCGAACATATCCTTTTGTATTCCACTACCGGCAAAGGCGAGGAGCAGTTGCGAGACATGCTTGGGAAATTTGACGGGCAGAAATTTTATGTTTATGGCTTTGACCCCGTTAGAGAGACAACGGAAAAAGTCTCTAACGGGGTTGATAAGAGCGCCGAATATAAAAATTGTATTTTTAAGGAGCGTTCGACGGAGGGTTTTCTCGCTGACCTGGCGGGGGCGCGGGGGGTGATAGCTTCGGCCGGTTTTTCATTGATAAGTGAGTGTCTGTACCTGAAAAAGAAGATGCTGCTGCTGCCTGTGGCCGGTCAGTATGAGCAGATAATTAACGGACATTACATAGAAAAGCTCGGCTTAGGGATTTCGTCTGAAAAGCTGGATGAAGCGGTTATAGAGCGGTTCCTTAATCAAATCGAGAAACCTGTCCCGGATGACGAAAGGATTCTCTGGCCTGACAATGACAAATTCTTCCGGATACTTCAAGACGTCTTAAACAAGCTGCACAAGCCGATTAGTATAGCTTTGTCGTAACGCCAGCCGGTGATTCCGTTCGGCTAATCTGTCAAATTCAATGCTTCGGGGTTTATCATAAGTTTTATGTCGTCCTTTGTGTCGGCTTTGCAATCCGGCCCAGGGCTGAAGATTATCTTTTTCTCCGTGTCGATAATATACTCATCGCTGTAGGCGCGTGCCTTTAAGCTTACTTCGCTGCCAAGTCTCTTGTTTAACACGATTTGAAGCAGGTCGTCCTGCACTTTCAGCTTTGTCTTAAATTTGAGCAATTCTTCGCGTGCGGATGTGAAAATTCCGACGAGGAGCGAGCCGATAGGGTTGTAACATGTGTAGAACCAGGGTGTTCGGCCTTGCGAATCAATCGAGGCAGGCAGCCAATCAAGACAAATTGAAGGCCAGACCGACAGTTCCGGATTTGCAGATTTTTGTGGTTCTGTCATAATATCAATCGAATGGTCGCAGAAATTTTTGTACAGCCGCAACGTGGAATTTCCTTTCAGGAGAGGGTTATTTCGTAAGGCGTGTTGGTCAAAGAGTGTATTTAACATCTTCTTGAACATAAGATATTCAGATATAAATGAATTTCGCAGGGAGATTTGTTCGGGTGTAAGCGGTACGAAATGCTCAGCTAAAAGGTCAAGTGATTCCTGTGAAGTTTGTGGATTGTTTGTGATAAAGTTTGCTGCCCTTATACCTGTATCCAAACCTGCGAAGCATACTAACTTTGTGACTGTGGAACGAGCGTTTACACTGAGCTTTCTAAATACCGAATCTAATTTGATCAGTTTTTTGACAGTGCTTTGACCGTTGCCTTGTTCAGTTTGCAAATATACATAGGATTGGTAGAGGCGAGTTAAGTGCCTGAAGTTTTGCAGAAATTCCATCTCAGCATCCAAATCCGGTTCCGTCAAGTCGGCTACTTCGGGGAATGTGTTAAGCTCAGAAATAATGTCTCTACCCTTTTGGGCGTTCTTCCAGGCTTGTTCTATATTATCTGCGTTGGCCTCAAGCACCTCAGTGATTTTGGAATAATCTCCTTCTTTGATAACATCGCTAATTTCCTCTAAATTGCTAATATCCTGCTCAGATAATCCTATGGTAGGTGCGTCCCTCGGTGGTGGCTCCTTTTTTTCGGAAATACTCATCAGAAGCTCATAGCTGCGGGCACATTCGGGCGGAGCGGAGCGAAGGTCGGCAATTGTGTAATCATCAGGTATTGGAGGTGCGTCAAGGCCCCACAGAACAAAGGCCGCAACAAAAACAAGTATGCAAGCTAACGAAATGGCGATTCCTGTAACGGCAATACATTTGCCTTTAAGCTCTGGTTTGTGTTTTTTGATTTTACAAAGACTCGTTATACCAAGAGCGATTGATATTAGAGCGGTTATCAAAAACGTGAAAAGGCCGAAGATACTGAGCACAAGTGATGCTATCGCCAATCGGCTGGTTTTTGGCTTTGCTATTGGCTTATCGGGTACATCGCTTTTGGGAACATACCCGCACGACCTACAAATTTGGGCGTCTTCGGGATTTTCTGTTCCACATTTCGGGCATCGCATTTATGATTTCCTTATTCTTGCTCGTTTGGTGAACGTGCCCAGTTGGGGTTAGGTTGGATGTCAGAGCTGCCGATACCAAACTCAGCGAGCTGCGGTGTTTGTGCCATCAACTGCCGATATACAAGCGCGTTTGCCACTATAACGACTGGATAAGCCGCAAATATACCAACAAGAAGGCAAAGCATGCCCAATATGTTTATCAAGCTGCATAAAATACCAAAGGCAAATAATTCCAATTTGACACCCATTGTTGTTCGATTGCTTGCCTTAAGTGCCTCGATAGGGTCGAGGTCCTTATCGATAACAAAGTAGAAACACAAGCCAAACTTGATTGCCCAGATGATGCCGGGGACAATAAGCAGGATAAAACCGCCGAACACGATAAGGAAGTAAAGAATTGCTGTACCTAAGTACCGCCAGAAACAACCCCACGCATCAAATAACATTCCGATAGGGGGCTTTCGCTCGTCGCAGAAGCTTAGAGCTATTTTAATCATGCCTATAGCTAATACGATGCTGATTACCCAACTGAGAATGGTAATAGTTGCATATAACACTATATAAATCGGCGGAGGGAGATGCAGGTAGGGCAATACCGCGTCGTTTATTATGGCTGGGATATAGGTGATTATCAGCCAGACAAGACCCAGGCCCACAAAGAACCAGAAATTGGCTTTCATCACGCGCCAGCCATAACTTAGAACATCGCTGAAGCTAAAATATTTGCTTGCCATAGGTTTCCTTTCGAAAATTTGTTATTTTCTTTACCAGAGTTCCGGTATTGAAACCGCCAAATATATTTGGCGCATTTCACTATTTTTGTTCTGCGGTCCATTTGAGGTCGTTCAGGTCTTTTGCTTTAATGAATTCCACGTGCGAATCGACGAACAGGATATTGCATCCTTCTCCGTTGTGGTTTTCTGTGGTCAGGATTTCGGGTCCGCCGGACTGGTTCCAGCCGGGGTGGGTTTCAAACAGTAACACCATATCAGACGGAGCATTATTGAGGTCCAGTTCTTCTATATTCTTGTTCATAGCGTAATTGCAGGGGCCTTCGGGTGTACCCTTGCAGAGAAACATTGAATTGCTTGCCTCGGCGTGCTCGAGGAGTAAATCACACCATTTATCCGCTGTAGGATATTGATCATTCTCCTCGGCATACATCACCATCATGATCCCAATCTGTCTCAAATTTGAAGCACAAACTATCCGCTGAGCTTGTGCTCTGGCCCTGGCTAATGCGGGCATTAAAATTGCCATCAATAACGCGATAAAAGGCAAGAGGACTACCGGTAAAGCAATTCCTGCGATGGCAAAACCGCTGCCTTTCAATTGCCCGCCGCTTTTAGAAATTTTTACTAAACCCACAATACCTAAAATTATTGCCGGTATCGCCGTAATAAGGCAGGTGAAAGGGCTCAGAATCGCAAGGACAAGCGATGCAATAGCCATTCCACTTGTTCTGGCATCAGCACTCGGAGCTTGTGTTGCAGTGCTTGTCAAAACCCAACTGCACGACCGGCACAATTGGGCGCCATCCGGATTATCTGTTCCGCATTTTGGACAGTACATTTCAATTCTCCCTTCAATTTTAGATTAGCAAATGTTAAAGTTCCGCAACACGTTTGCAATAATAAGTTATTGACAAGTATTTGCCAGAACATTTTTCACTGTCGCTTTTTTTGCACAAATGGCATTTGATTTTATTCTGTTGTCAGGCCAGTGTCGCCGATATACCCTTCTTCGATGCAGAACTGGATGATGTCACGGGCTAAAGGCCCTGCATCGCTTGAGCCGTGCTGGCCGCCTTCGACGACAACGGCAATTGCAATGGCCCGGCCTGTGGCGTCTTTAGCAAAGCCGGCGAACCAGGCATTGTCCGGCTGTTCCGTTGAGCCGGTTTTGCCATAAACGTTTATACCCTGGCCGGCGAGGCCGCTGTGGACAAATTCGTTATAAGCTGTTCCGCCGGATTCGTTAACAACGGCACTCATCCCATCGTGGATTACGTCTAAAGTTTGTTGCGAGATGCCGAGGGTAACCTCGTCGCTCGTTGCTTGTGGCTCGTCGCTCGAATTTTGTGCTTTCTCTGTGTTGATTTGAGATTGCTTCGCTTCGCTCGCAATGACAAGGGGGAGGCGGCTCGCAATGACGGAATCGATGAAGAGCCGAGGCGGTTTGTATATTCCGGCTCGGGCGATGGTGGCAAAAGCATTTGCCACCTGCAGTGGTGTAGCCCGCAGATTGCCCTGTCCTATGCCGTAAAGCCTTCTTTCGCCCGCTTCAAGACGCGGTATCTGCTCAAATCGCCAGATTTTGCCCTTTGGAATACTGGTTGAGATTTGCCCCTGTGCCTGTCTAAGGTCTCGATGCTCGATACTCGATGCTCGATGCTCGTTGCTCGATGCACGAAGTGCCGGAGCGAGCGACGAAATGTGGCCGTAGCCGAAGTTGAACAACCATTGTTGTAAAATCGACGGGGTGATTCTGTCTGCAAGGCGGGAAAAATAGATGTTGCAGCTGCCCTTAATGGCGTTGTGAGCATAATTTTCCCACTTACCGCTATGGCCTGTCTTATATTTATTGTATATCCAGCAGCTCGGCCACTCTCTTGGGGCCTTTTGTGCCGGGCAGGGGATAGTTTCATACGGGGTGATTTTGCCGGATTCGAGCGCGGCGATAAGAATGAGCGGTTTTATAACCGAGCCGGGCGGATACTGTTTATTTATTGCACGATTACGCAGCGGCTCGTTGGGGTCGCGTTCTATATCGGAGTAGTCATACCTGACACGGTTCAAATCAAAAACCGGCAGTGAAACCAGTGCGAGGATGTCGGCTGTTGTGACATCAATGACAACCGCAGCCGTTGGTGCTTTCCAATTATTCGGGTTGTAATTGCGGTCAGCCAGATATTTTTCTATTCTTTTCTGAAGCTCGATATCCAATGAAAGCTGCACGTCTTCGCCGAACTGTGGCTCGGTTCGATTTTTCAGCACGCGGTCTATGTCGTAGTCTTCCTGACCGCGTCTGCCGCGAAGGATAGTTTCACAAACATACTCGACTCCGTCTTCGCGTCCGCAGACATCGTCGTCCAGATAGCTTGCTAATTTGTCGCCTTCGAAAAGCATTTTATCGTGTGATTGTGCCGGGCCGACCCAGCCTATTGTTTGAGCGGCAGCCGGGCCGTAGGGATAAGACCTGTGTCCTTTCGGCAGGATTTGAACCCCATCGATGTCCATAAATTCCAGTTGAGCGGTAAAGATATCGTCGTCAGTTTTTAACTCCAGTAACGGCCAGCTTTTGTCCATATCAGAAATGTCATCGACTTTGCCGATAAGTTCAAGGCGCTGGTCTTTGTTGGGGAATTTCTTTTCAAAATTTGCGATTGCCTCCGATAGCGGGACGTCAGTTATATGATTATATTTTTTAAGTATATTCGAATCGGGCTCATTTCGCGCCCAGGCCACAAAGGTACGTAAATTCCATATTCGGTTGTTTATTTTTTTTATTCTATCCTCTATTTTTTTTGTTCTATCCTCGATATCCGCACGTTCGGGACCAAAGTATGTACACTTGTCGATTATCTGCTTCAAATCTTCAAGCTTGGCGTGGATTTCTTCCCGCACTTTTGCATCTGCCTTGACCGGGTCATTCTTTTCGGCGGCCCTTAATAGTTTGCTCCGTCTGACGCGTTCGTCGTCAAAAGAGCTGAGCCGGTAGTTTATATGGAGGTGGAATTGCGGCTCATCGGCGGCCAATACCCTGTGCTTTCTGTCGAGTATTCTGCCTCTGATGGTCTTAAGCCGGCGGGAGAGGCCTCTTTGGCGCTTTAGCTCTTCGATTTCATCCTGAAGCGACGAATCAGGCAGAAGCTGCATTTGTGTCAGGCGGAGCAAGCAGACCAACAGGAGCGCTGCGCTCAGGATTACAAAGATTTTGATTCGCTTATCATACATATTTTCTTTTTTTAACCGCGGATTACACGGATTTTGGGTTCCCGCAAAGCGGGGTCCCTCACTGATTTTTTTATTTATATTTAATCGGCGTTAATCCGCGAAATCTGTGGTTATTATTTTTTTAATTCCTCTGCGTTCTCTGCGGTTAATTTTTTTTAGTGCCGGCCGAAGCGATGTGTTTTTATACGCATCCACCAGGCAGAGGGCAAGAATAAAAACGGCCCCAGCAGGGCTGAGTATAGCGATGTCCCCAAAAGAAAGGCGTATATGTTGGAGCCGGTCGGCTGACCCTTAAGATATGTTAAAAGATGTGCCACAACGCCGGCCAAAAGACCGGTGATAAATATTGCAGCTGACTGATAAGCCATTTTTCTGATAGCAATAACCCGGTGGATGTATGCGAGCGCTGTGCCGGACAGACCAAAGCTGATTATTTGCGGCCCCATTGCAGGACCAATAATATCAGCAGCAAAACCTATCGTGAAGGAGGTTATGATGGCCTCGCTGGTGTTACAGTAGATAGCAAAAAATACTAAAAGGATTAATAACAAATCGGGTTTGACGTTCAAACCTGTAACGGCAATTATGTCCAACATACTGGCTTGCAGCACGGTAACGGTAAGAATAAGAACTGCAAACCGGAACCATCGCATTTTATATCCTCAGTGGGCCCCATTCTGCACCTGTCAGGCGTGAAGCTATGCTCAATAGGTGCGGGATTGGAACCCTCAGTTACTATTACGGATTCATTACGATCACGGCTACACTATTTAGTCCTTCTATGTCACAGGCGGGTTTGACCGTTATATCCCAGAGCACGGGTTCATCGCCCCTTTTGCATTGGGCTACTTTTCCTATAATAATCAAGTCATCCAGAAGTCCTATCTTTTTGTCGGCATAAACGACGTCGCCGACGTTTACCTTGTGTTTTGTAGAGAGCATCTGAATTTTAGCTGAATTGCTGCCGTCGCCCTGCATTACCCTGCTTACGTTTAATCCCGCTATCCTTACTGCTATTTTTGATGTGGTGTCGGTAACCAGCTTAACCTGAGCTGACCGGAACGAGACATTGGATATTGTTCCGATGATAGTGTTGTCTCCCAGGACGAACTGGCCCTGTCGGAGGCCGTAGTTTTTGCCTCGGTTGATAATAAGCTTGTTTGCCGACCTGTCAGAGGCCGGGATGACATCGGCTAAAATAAATTTCACGTCTTCTAAAGGGTATCTATCGCGCAGTCCCGATAGTTTTTCGACCTTTTTATGTTCCTGGTCCAGCCATTTTGTAAGGTTGGTAATATGGTTGTTGTACTCTCTTTGGCTGATGGGGTCTATGAGTTCACCTCTGGTGGACCGGGTACGCGCCGAAAGTGAAATATTTCTGCCGATGCTTAAAGGCCAGCGAAAAATACGAGCGAAAGCGAACTGAAATCTATTTGTGAGATTCTGTGGGGCAAACAGGAAGATGAACCCCGCTAACATAAACCAGATGAATAACATTCCTCTGGAGACTCTGATTTGCTTCCTTGCCATAATCGTGGTTCGTTCGGGTCACGGGTCACGATTCACGAATCATTCCCATCCGTATTCATTGTGGTCCATCGTATCCTTCCACAACTCCAGATTTTCCAGGTAAACGCTGGTACCGCGAGCTACACAGCTGAGTGGGTCCTCGACTCTTTCGACTCTCAAGCCGGTTGCGTTTGCCAGTATAGTATCCATTCCCCGCAGCAGTGAGGCACCGCCGCAAATGTGTACGCCGTTGTCGATCAAATCGGCGGCCAATTCCGGCTCGGCCTTTTCCAGCGTTGCCGTGACTGTATCTATGATTGTAGCAATGGGGTCGCGGAGGGCCTCACGGATTTCCTCACTTGTTATAATGATTTTTCTGGGCAGCCCTGAGATGGTGTCTCTGCCGGCCACCTCCATTGTCAGCTCCTCTTCCAGTGGTGCGGCAGAGCCGATTTGTATCTTGACTTTCTCAGCCCTTGCCTCGCCAATAAGCAGGTTGTATGTTCTTTTAAGATGATTGATTACCGCTTCATCCATATCGTCGCCCCCGACTCGGATTGATTCAGAGGTGGCGATATCTGCCAGACTCATTATGGCCACTTCGGTGGTTCCGCCCCCGATATCGACAATCATCGAGGCGGTAGGGTCTGTGATTGGCAGCTCAGCTCCGATGCCTGCCGCCATTGGCTCATCGACCAGGTAGACCTTTCGTGCGCCTGCACGTTCGGCGCTGTCTATGACGGCCCGTCGTTCAACCGCCGTTATTCCGCTTGGGACGGCAATTACCACACGCGGCCTGACCAGGCCGCCCCTGCCGTGCACTTTGCGGATAAAATAGCCCAGCATTGCCTCGGTAATTTCGAAGTCACTGATTACGCCGTCTTTGAGAGGCCTTATTGCAGTAATCGAGCCGGGCGTTTTGCCAAGCATTTCACGCGCAACAAGTCCAACCGCTTCGCCGTTGTTCAGAACAATATTGGTTCCTTTGCGAACTGCAACTACAGAGGGTTCGTTGAGAACAATGCCTTTATCGCGGACACAAACGAGGGTAGTGCACGTACCGAGGTCAATGCCCATATCCATGCTGAACCAGCCTAAGATTGTGTCCAGTAGCACTTTCGAGTCCCTTCTCAATTTTCAATTGACTATTTTTTATAAATAAAGAGCCGAGTTGTCAACCCCGTTAGAAATTTTCTTTTTTGTATCTTTGCCCCGGCAATAGTTGCACTTCTAACGGGATGTACCATATTGTTCCTTGTCATCCACGTTATCCGCAATTTCTAACGGGGTCAATAGTCAATTTGCTACGGTATTTCGAAGATTGTGCGGTACTGAAAGTAGCACATGTAGGCAACGAACACTGCTGTGGCCAGCACTACCCCGCACGCCAAGCCAAGAATAACCGTATAAAGGTTATTGGCCGGGATTACCTTTCCACCACGAGTTTTCCCATTGGGGCTCATATATCGACCTCACAATGAATAGCGGACAGCATATATGCTATCTTATAAATTAGTAGATATGTTATCACCAGTTTTTGGCTGTTGCTTTATAAGCTCCAGGACACCGACGGCCTCTTCGGCGTCGACGTCTATGATGAGAATATCGCAAATAAAATCAGCGCCGCGAGTTACGTGGAATTTCATACCTACCTTGACGCCGGCGGCTTTGCCGATGGATATGCTGGCCATAGAATTTTTCAAATCCACCGCCTTGATTAGTCCTTTCAGCTCGATATCTCTGGCCGCAGGCATAACCGGTCGAGCTATGGTTTTTTTGCGTGTGACCGGCACAGGCTCAACAGCGCGTTTGTCAAACGGCTGTAAAAGCTTGTCCAACCTGTCTTGCAATTCAGCCTTTTCTTCGAGGAGGAGCTTCGTTTTTTCATCCAGCATCACTATTACAGCCATTTTCTCCTCTAAGCTGGTTGTGAGCTCATCGAGCTCTTTGCGGTCTTTGATTTGTTCAGCCTCAAGTCTGATTTTCTCTGCGAGGGTATTTTTTAATAACTGTGTGTGCTCATCGGTAGTTTTGGAAAAATCCATCACTATAGCAGCCCAGCTATTTACTCTTCGAAGCGCATCCTCTTTTTCTGCTTCAACAATCTTGAGCTGACCCTCTAATTCCCCAATTCTTGTTGTCAGTGAGGCAATTTCGCGATTTAGTTTGTCTTCCAGCCGTTGCTTTTCGTCGATTTTCTCATTCAATTGCTTTGTTAGACCTCCGACTTTCTTCTCAAAGGCGTCTCTTTCGGCTTTCAGGTCGTTGTACAATTCTCTGTAATTATCAGCGTTGGCAACGTAAGTTACCACGATGCCGCAGAGGAAGATTGAGGATATCGTCAGCAAGACTATTAAAATTTTTGTAAGTGGACTCAAAACAGCTCCTTTCATTAACTGGGGCTCCCTTTTGCGATAGTCACAGCCCGCAAGACCAACGGCCAACTTTCGGGGCTCGCAAAACGGAAAGCCACTCGTACTTCAAATCGCATGTTGCCCGTGGGAATTATACACCACGCCGTTTACCTATATTACCACTATATTTTACGCTTTACACTCAGAAAGGTCAAGTTATTTTTGCCAAATCCCCTAAGCCCCGTCAGGAATCTTTGCTTTTCGTCCCATATTCTTGGCCCCCTCGTCGGTTATACACTGAAAAACGGCCATAGCAGCAGCAATACGGACGGATTTTGACTTATCTTTCAGAAGCCTCGGCAGATATTTTATAAGACGTGGTGTGGCGACTCGTCCTATCGCCAGTGCCGTCCGCACATTAACCCGTTCGAGCGCATTTTTGTCCAGCCCGGCAGTGAGATTTTTCGTAAAAACATCGAGGACTTCGGGCTCTCCGATGGTGTCTTTGAGCATACCAAGCTGTTCGGCAGCGGCCAGTCGAACCTCCAATATATCATCATCCAGCATCCTAATCAGGGCATATTTGGCCTCTCTTGTTCCCAGTGCGCCCATCGCCCTTATACCGATGACTTTGACGTCAGCGTATTTACTAATCAGCATGGGCCGCACCCTCGGAATTATTCGCTCGTCACCGAGCATTGCTATGGCTTCCGCCGTCTGAAATACGACTTTGTCGGACGAATCCGGGCGGCCCAAGGTCCACCACAAGGCCTGTCGAGTCAGGTCGCTTTTATCGCCGCTTTTGCCCAGCAGTAAAGCTGCGTTGGCTCTGACCGTCTGGTCGTCGCTGACTATCGCATTGCGAAAAAGTTTAAGATTGTTAGCAGAGCCGAGCTTGGTCAGCGCATAAGCGGCGGCAATTCTGACATTTTCGTTTTCATCTTTCAATAATTGGCTTACCGAGCTTTTCGCAAGGGAGTATTCCAAATCGCCTACGGCCAGGGCAGCCACAAATCTAACCGGCACAAATTCATCTTTTAGCATCCGTCGTACTTCAGGCATCAATTTGATTTGTTTGGTGACTGCGACAGTTTCGGTGGCATTAACCCTGATTAGAGGGTTCTCGTCGGCCAGGCCTTCCCGGATAATTCGGGTGGCTTCCGGCACAAGAGCATCAACGGAAACGGAAGTGGTATCGGGTCGGCCTACAACAGTTGTTTGCGGCGGTTTATTGCATCCGGAGGCGAATATTGCGTAAGTGATAAGCGCATAAGTCACGATTAGCGTTGTGCACTTTGCTTTTTGTTTTTTAGTATTTTTAGACTTATTTTTCATTTCGCCACCGCCGCCAGGAAATAACATATTTTTTATTTCGGATAAATCTCGCCGAAAGCGGTACTATTATGAGCAAAACAAGACAGAGAGCACAACAAAAATCCAGCCATTGTCCGTATTTACTAAAAAAGGTTGTCCTTTTATCTATCGGCATTTGGTCGACGAACCATCCAGCTATACCCTTTCGGGCCATAGCGTGATGCGGCAAGGTGTCGGGAGGAGAGCCGTTTTTTACACGTCCGAGCGTATCTATCAGGCAGCTTATGCCGGTATTGACGCTTCGCAAGACGGCAAGTCTGTTTTCGACGGCCCTGAAGACGCAAATAGCTGCGTGCTGAGGAAGCTCTGAGCTCGGCAAGACTTTATCGCCCTTGAATCTCACAAACCACCCGTCATTACTTATATTAATAAGCCAGTCGATCTGCTTGCGGCCGTGCTCGTCCAGTGCGAATCTTCGTACAATTGCAGGCATTGTAGCCTCATAACAAATTATTACGCTGAAATTGTAATTTTTGGCTTCCAGGCCCTGGCCTTTGTCCATTTCAAAGACGGTGTATTCGCTGCCTGCATCGAGTGAATGGTCGTAATTATATGGATTAAATTTCATCACCAGCTTAAAAAGTAAAGGAAAACTCTTTCTGAAGGGCAGCACTTCGCCAAAGAGGACCAGGTGAATTTTACTGTATTGTTTGTCCGATTGCTGCCCGTCGGGCTTGTAGAGGAATGCTGAATTATATCTTTCAGCCAACCGGCTTTTTGATTCGTCCGCCTTGCCCCCGTATGCCCCTACAAGCAGAAAAGCGGTGTCTTTGGAATGTTCTCGAAGGGCCTTGTCAAAGGTCTTCCAGGGATGTGAAGAGTCCACGATTGCCAACACTTCCGGGTTTAATGTTGCCTGTACCATTGTCTCAGGCCAGACGATTAGTTCTGCACCTGTTTCTGCACTGGCTTGACTTTGCTTCATCAGCTCGTCAAATATCTCCTTAGACGTCTTCTCAGCGGCTTGGCCCCGGCCCCTCAGTGCCTCCCGCTTGACTGACTGTGGAACGTTGGACTGCAATGATGCAACCAGAGGGCCGGCCTCGACGAATTCATCTTCCTGACTTATCCTCCATCGCCCGTAGACAACGGTAGCAACCACGGCGGTGCACACCACTGCCATTTTTAACAAGTTGGTGACTTTGAAAATATTCTTCCAGCATCGAGTATCGAGTATCGAGTATCGAGTATCGATTATCAATTCAGCCAGTAACCCGTTGACCATTGCTATCAGAAAGGAAAGGCCTGCTGCGCCAAATATGTCGGCTATCTGGATGAGCGTGATATTGGCGTACTGGCTGTGGGCCAGGAACCGCCAGAAAAAACCGCCTAAAAAAAGGCCCTGCAGCCGCTCGGCACCGACGAACAGTACGCCCGCAGCCAGAAATAGCGGTATCTTTTTTGTTCTGCAATAACGCAGACAAAGCGCCAGTATCGGCCAGTGCACAGCCGTGTAGAGACAAAAAGTAATCCAGCCCACCGCCGTTATGGGAGCTATCCAATATAGATTGCCAAGCCAGTAACAAAGTGAAACTATGTAGGCGACAACTGCTAAGCGTTTAGGTTTTGCAGTCGGGCGGCACGCCAGAATGAAAGGTACCAGCGCCACCCACGCCAGAGGCGAGAAGCTAATCGGCGCCTGAATCACCGTCAGCATCACCGCGCTGGCAACAAACGCTAAAACGGCAAACAATATATTATTAGATTTCAACGAGATTTGCCCCTATCTTAAGTGAATTTGTTCGCCCCGAAGTGCTCCTAATTTTCCTGTTTTCCGCAATTTTTCTAATCGGTCAACAACTTCGTCTGGCGTGTAGTGTTGAACTTTCTTTAGGCGAGCATTCAATTTCGTTGTAAACAGTATCAATAACATTTTATTTTTACTTAGTTGTCCATCTGGCACTTTGTTTTCGTGGTAAAGCCACTTAAGCTCTCTATCAGCATGTTCTGGCCACTTCGGTAATCCTTCTCCTTCAACCGGCAATCCTGCAGACCCATTAATACGTTTTTCCGATTCCTTTACGTATTTCTTAGAAATTTCGGTCCCTGTATATATACGATTTAGCTTATTAGCCACAACTGCGGTCGTTCCCGAGCCGCTGAAAGGGTCGAGCACCCAATCATCTTCGTTTGAACTTACACGAATTATTCTTGCTAGTAGGCTCTCGGGCATTTGACAAGGGAAGTCCATTCTTTCATCAAATGTCCCACACACTCTTGGATATTCATCCCAAACATCGTCTGGCATCTTACCATCCCGATATGCCCTTTTATCTTTATATCTCGATTGTCTATCGGATATTATCCTGACAGAATCCGAATTAAACGTAAAATTATTTTTATCCATTACAAAACACAATATATGCGTATGTGAGCGGGCGAATTTGGTTTTCATTTGTTGTCCGAATGTGTAGTGCCATATGAGCCAGTTCCGCATTAAAAGGCCTAATTCGTCAGCTATGATTTTTACGTTTGCAGCATACTCATCGCCTATTGCTATGTAGAACGAGCCGTGCGGCTTTAAAACTTTTTTACAGACGGTTATCCAGTCTTTTGTCCAGGCGATGTAGTTTTTCTTTTTGACCTTGTCGTAATATTTATCGTATTTGTAGCCGATATTAAAAGGCGGGTCGGCAAAAATAAGGTCGGCAAAAGGCCTGACATTGGCCAGAACCTCTATACAGTCGCCGCATATTATCTTGTTGAGAAACTTAGACATAGCTGTATTTTATAAAGCTTTGCTGGTGCTGCAAGAGGCAATTATGTGCAAATTGTGATTTAGGAAAAATCTAAGTTTCTATTACGGCTTGATTACCTTCTGTTCTTTGAATACTTTGCCGGTGAGGTAATCGGTAAAGGTTGCCTTCACCGTCAATGGCTCTTCGAACTCATCGATTTTGTCGGCTACATCAAACGTAAATCTGTAACTGGTGGTTAAAAATTTTGCGGACCAGAGCTTTTTCAGCTCGTTTGGCTCAAAGTGCCACTGGGCGAGCAGTGCCTGGCCGTTGTCTTTGTTCAGGTCCCAGAGCTGGACGTCGACGGCCCCGGCCGCCTTTATTATGTCACCATCGTGGTCAATCGGCTGTATGTGGACAATCAGTTTTTCCTTCCTGCCGTCTTTGTTTTTGTCGTAAAGATTAGTGTATCCGCCAATTTTAATTCTCTGGAGACGGTCGATATATTCGAGCTTGGCCTCGGGCGGTAAACCGGTGAGAAACTGTATATGTTCTTCTAATTGTTCGTTTTCGGATTTGGACTGCTCGAATTGGCGTGTTAGTTGTGTTCTTTCCTGTCTCAGCGTGTTGATTTCTTCTGTTAGGGATGCTCCGCTGCCGGCGTTTCCACAGCCTGCGGCAACGGCGAGCAGGCATCCAGCCAGGATAATTGTTACTGTTCTCACTTGTGTGCGCCTTTTTTAATTGATTCCGTCTAAAGCCGGATGTTCCATATTGACAATTGATTATTGTTTTTTATCAACAATCCTTATTAGTTTCTCTTCGTTGAATACCTTGCCGGTCAGGTAATCGATAAAGCTTACCTTTACCAACAAGGGCTCTTCGAGCTTATCGATTTTGTCAGCTACATCAAACGTCAATTTGTAATTAGCGGATATAAATCCTGCAAACCAGAGTTTTTTTAGCTTGTTTGGCTCTACGTGCCACTGCCCGAGAAGTGCCTGGTCGTCGTTTTTGTTCGGGTCCTGGAGCCGGACATCCACAGTCCCGACCGCCTTTATTATGTCACCATCTTCATCGATGGGTTGTATGTAAACAATCAGCTTTTCCTTTATGCCATCTTTGTCTTTGTCGTAGAAGTTGGTATATTTGGTAATTTTAATACTTTGCAGACGATAGAGATTTTCAGGCTTGACCCCAGGTGGCAAGCCGGAGAGAACCTGTATCTGTTTTTTTAAGCCTTTGTTTTCAAGTTTGGACTTCTCGAATTGGCGTGCTAACTCTCTTTTTTCCCGTCTCAACGTTTGAACTTGTTCGGCCAGTGGAATTTTGGCGTTGGTACTTTCGCAGCCTGCGGCAATGACGAGTGAGCATCCGGCCAAGATAGCGTATAGCGTATAGCGTATAGCGTTTACCCCGTTAGAAATCTTTCCTTCTGTAGCATACCCCCCGCTTGTAGAATTTCTAACGGGGTTTGGTTTCGTCTTTTTACTTTTCACTTTTCACTTTTCTTCCTGGTCTCTGACGATTTCAGGCGCTTTCTGCAATATTCTATCGGCCAGTCCGTAATTGATTGCTTCTTCTGCGTCCAGCCAGAGATTGCGGTCGCAATCCTTTTCAACTTTTTCAGGTTTTTGGCCTGTATGTTTGGCCAATATATCATAAAGCCGGGCGCGCAGCCGCAGTATTTCCTTTGCTTCGATATCGAGGTCGGTAGCGGGGCCCTCCAATATGCCTGTGATTAGAGGCTGGTGCAAAAGAATTCTGTTGTTTGTCAGTAGAAACCGCTTGCTGGCCTTGCCGCCGGCCAATAACAACGCTGCCATACTTGCCGCCTGTCCGATACAATACGTCGCCACGTCACAGCGCAAAAACTGCATCGTATCATACACTGCAAGCCCCGCTGTGATTGCGCCGCCGGGTGAATTGATGTAAAAATGAATGTCGTTCTTGGTGTCTTCATTGCTCAAAAACAGCATCTGGGCGATAATTAAATTTGCGGTTGCGTCATCAAGCGGGCCGCCGAGAAAAACTATTCTGTCCTTCAGTAGTCTTGAATAAATATCGTATGCGCGTTCGGTTCGACCGCTTTTCTCAATTACTATCGGTACTAAATTCTGATTAACTGCCATATTTACCTCTAAAATAAAAACTTAAAGCGCAAAACTACAAAGCATAATTAAAACTCAAAATCAAATATCAAAATTACAAATTAAAATTCAAAAAGGGATACCGATTACGAGAACCGAGCATCCGGCATCGAGCATCGAGTATCGAGCATCCGGTCTTACTTTTTGT
>JAUVYQ010000290.1 GCA_030603035.1 Phycisphaerae bacterium
TAACCAGCAAAGAATCCCCCGAACCACGCAACGGCCGAACCGGCCAGTCGTAACCTTTCAGCTGCAAGCTCCGCAGCACACCTGCCGAAACCTCGAGCTCCGTTTCCACAGTCATCGGCCGTACTTTCGGGCCTCCAAAAATATACTGTACGCGTTTTGGCTTCATAAATGCACTTTAAAAATCCGGGTAGGGGGGGGTAAGATACCGTCCCACCCAAAAACGGTTGCTCCAACCTTACTAAAAAAGCCGACTTTTTTCAAGCGTTTTTCGTTGTTCCTTGACCTTCCATACATGAAGAAATCAAGCGCCAGCGTCAGCTTGCATATTGTTGGTAAATGCCCACGCGGCTAAGCGCCTTCCTCTTAACCCGCCGACTTCTGCACTTGTTTGTTGCTTTATCTGCACATACCTTACACCAATTCGCCAATCCGTCTATATGTCTTCTGTGTTTATAGTATTGGCTTTTGTCCTTCCACTCATCGCATTTATTGCATTGCTTCCGTGCCTCTACTGTTCGTTCAGCCATGTGCTTCTCCTTTCTTTTTGCGGGCGGATTTGGCTGCCCATCAGCAGGCAAAGACAAATCCGCCTGCTTGTTTTTTGTTCTTAAGTTATTCTTTAGTTATTCTTCGCGTTGGGGCTGGACACTTCTGTCCAGCCCCCTGGACACTTCTGTCCGGGTCCCTGGACACTTCTGTCCGGGAGGTAGGACACTTCTGTCCGGGTGGGTAGGACACTTCTGTCCGGGTTGGAGGCTTCCTTCGCAAAGCCTCGTGGTAGCTTTCGTCCTCACTTATTTCCCTGCCCTCATGCTGTGCAATTTCCCACGCCCTACGTGCACGCTGCAGCACGTCAGGATGTCTTCTAGGCCATATTTTCCTACATTGATTATCGGAATCCTCAATCCAGATTTTCCGAGCTTTCTTTAGCTCACCAATAGCTCTCTGAACCGTCTTATCGAGCCATCCGAACCCACTACTCATATCCTCATTCGACAATCCGCATCCATCCGGAAAGCCACCAATCCACCGTACAAACAGCAGTTTTGCACGCGAACTCACTTTACTACAGACTACCTCATCTACCCACGATTCGTCCCAGAACGTCTTGTGCCTTTTGTGTCCCCCTGATTTCGTCCGTGTCTGATTCTTTGCCATAATGGCCTCCATGCCGGATTCTAAAACCATCCGTGTAAATATTTATAGACTTTCTCCAGAAAGGTTTGACATATTCAGTCGAATTGCCGATGATATGAGTAGCTTACTCTGCACATCATCAGGCGTTGTCTTCAACCTGTCGACGCCTTGTTCTTATTCACTATACATTATTATCGGAAGAACACCACTGCAAGCTTAAATCATGTTTTTTCTTGACGCGCCCGGGACCCGCAGCAGCCCCTTGACAAACCTCACCGTTGCTGTTATGATACACTCTAGGTCGGTGTTTTGGTGTGTGGCCAAAGCCTGTTCATTTTTACACTTCTTGAAAGGAGGACTATTATGTCTAAGAAATCTATTTATCTAGCTTACTTTGTTTTGGTTCTGATCCTTGTGGTCAGTGCTTCAGCTGCACTGCCGCAGGGATGGCTGAGCCAGGACATCAACACCACAGGCGGTAGTGCCTATGAGAGCGGCGGCACGTGGACCGTTAGCGGCGATGGAGCCGACATCTGGAACAGTTCGGACGCCTTTCACTTCGCGTACGTGCCGCTTTCCGGTGACGGCCAGATAGTCGCACGCGTTGTTGATAATGGCGATGGCACAAACGACTGGGCCAAGGGTGGCTTGATGATTCGCGAGACGCTCGAACCCGGTTCGAAGTTCGCCGCGGTTTATTCGACGACTCCAGC
>JAUVYQ010000246.1 GCA_030603035.1 Phycisphaerae bacterium
AGCTGACGTATGACCTCGACAAGGGCCTGGGTGCCGTCTCTACCTCGGCCCTGGGCCTGAAGCTGAGCTAATAACTGTCTGGCTAAAGCCACGCCGGGTAAAGGCTGTTTTAACTTTTCGGCGTATTCGGCAACCAGCCGCAAATCTTTTTGTTGTAAATCTACCATAAAGGCAGGTTTGAAATCGCCGGCGATTATCTTAGGACCAAGCCACTTCAGTGAGTGACTTCCCGCGGCGCCTGCAGAAGTTGCCTTCAATGTCGTTTCCAAATCCAGCCCCGCTTTCTCGGCGAATGCAAAACCTTCAGCGATGCTCATTATTGTGTGAATGCACATTATCTGGTTGGCTAATTTGGTTATTTGCCCCGCCCCCAGCGGGCCGCAGTGTATAACCGTTCGGCCCATTGCCTGCATGATGGGACGGACTTTTTCAACGGCTTTTTTCGGCCCGCCCATCATAATTGATAGCCTGGCTTCGATAGCTCCGATTTCGCCGCCGCTTATAGGTGCATCAATTAACGTTACACCTTTGGCCGCAAGCTCAGAGCCCATTTCCTTCGTTGCGGCCGGTGAAATTGTGCTCATATCGATACAAATGAGCCCTGGCTTTGCTGCTTCAATTACGCCTTTTTGGCCAAGTAGAACCTGCTCCACATCAGGCGTATCGGGTAGGCATGTAATCACAATGTTACTGTCTTTCGCAACATCGGCGGGGCTGTCAGTCCAGACAGCGCCGCCTGCGACAAGACGGTCGGCTTTTACTTTTGTGCGGTTATGGACGGCTACCTCGTATCCTGCCTTAAGCAGGTTATGGGCCATCGGCGCACCCATAATACCAGTGCCGATGAAGCCAATTTTCTCGCAGGCCATCTTTTTATACTACCTCGAGTCGACGAAGGATGGCCTTCGACCAGCGGCTACTGCTGAGCTGCGAGAAGATAAGCAGTAGCAGTACCAGCAGCCAGTAGCCGGTGAACCGCAAATAGTGAAGGGTGGTATCGAATATATGGTAGTCCCCGGCTGCGGCACAGCGGCTTAGTAGTTCGTCAGGGGTGTACATCACTCCGACAATTACGCCGGCAAAAAACCTCTGCCAGGGCAGAACCAAAACGACAAAGACAAGCGATAGGAAAAATGCTCTGGCGATATGGTTTATCCCGCCGAGCCGGCCGAGCAGCGAGACCTTTAAGCTAAAGAGCATTGTCAGGCAGTAAAGAGAAGCTGTCAATATCAGCACAAAGTTGACAAACCGGATAAGGCCGCGCAAATGTTTGAATTTTATGTCAAAGAGCCAGCGTTGCTTGGTCGGCTGGTTCGGCTCCTGCAGGGCTGTTTCGGCTGGCTGGTTCGGCTCGCCGGTTACTTTTTCTGCCGCCTCTTTAATTTGCTTTGTATCTTCAGTGCCCATAGCAGGTGAGTCGCTTTTAACATCATCACCGGTTTTAACGCAATTGGTATCTACAAGCCAGAAGGACACCTGCAGCAGAAGAAGACACAAAATCACGATTATAAAGAAAAAGTTTTTCCACCCCTTAAATACATTAACAGCTTCGAGACAGTCGGTAGTATCAACCAAATTGTTTGGTTTGGCCTGGTTTTCGTTCATTTCTAAACCTCCTTCGACTATTTACTATTGATTTCTGAAATTCTCAATTGATATTTGGTCCTTATTATCTCCTGCGGCTGCCACAAATACAAGGATTTTATTTGTAAACAAATCGTAAGGGGCGGGCATCAGGTTTTTAGGTGGATTTTTCGTATCTGCCGGGTTTTTGAGGAGAAAATTCAAGAATTTGGGCTTCATCTTAGAGTAAATTTGCCGTTTGAAATTGGTCCCCGGTCTGAGGATTCCGAGAAGCTCACCCGTAGGGATCTCCGCTTCGCTTCGACTTTGATTGGGTTTGTATCTCGTATCTCGTATTGCGTATTGCGTATCGCGCTGGGGGATTGGCTTTGATTGGGTTTGTATTGGGTTTGTATTGGGTTTGTTTTTATTGGCATCGTTCATAGTTCTTTGTTCGTAGTTCATTGTTTTAACAGCACTTACGTTCATTTGGGCATTCGGCAAATTGGCTTTGTTTTGCATAAAAAGGGGTGAATTTGTAGAGGACTCTCGACAGATGTAGAGGGCCGAGACTGGCGAAATCCGAAATTCTAATATCGAAATCCGAAACAATCTCAAAATCCAAATGACCCAAATTCAAAACCTTGCCTTGCTTGCCAAATGATGATTTTTGACTTGGGCCTGCTGGCCCCAGGACCGTGCTGCACTGCAGCTTCCAGATATGCAATCTACTGGCGGCTTATCGTTTGCTTTCTGGCGAACATGTGGGTATTTTAACAGAAATTCAAACAAAAGTCAAGAAAAAAGGGCAAAAAAATTAGCCACAGAGCACTCAGAGGTCACAGAGAGAAAAAAGTTTATCAGGTAAACAGGGTATCAGGATGTGAATATCAGGATATCAGAGTATCAGGTTGCTGTCCTAGGGACTCCTTACAGAGGACATCAGGGAAACGG
>JAUVYQ010000107.1 GCA_030603035.1 Phycisphaerae bacterium
TACAGAAGTCATCAACCAGGTTGTATGTGAACGAATCGAAGTTATCGATGAACAAAACTTTTTTTGCTTTTTCTTCCATAAGATTTTGTCCTTATTATTTTTTGCCACCAAGGCACCAAAACACCAAGTTCTATAATTTATTTTTTTAATCTTTAACTTCTTCGTGCCTTCGTGTCTTCGTGGCTACTGTTTTACTCTTTTACTTTCCACGAATCGCGAGCAGACAGGACCTTGCTTTGTGTTCGGTTTCTTCAAATTCGGTCTTCGGGACACTATCGTGCACAATACCTGCGCCAACTCGAACGAAAGCTATGTGGTCCCTGACCTGCAGACTTCTTATGGTGATGCAACTGTCGAACTGACCGTCCACGGTCAGATACATAACAGCTCCGCCGTAGTAGCCGCGTTTGGTTTTTTCAAACAGACGTATCAGTTTCATTGCTTCAATCTTCGGAGCTCCCGTAAGTGTCCCCATATTCATCGTGGCAAGATATGCGCTCAATGCGTCAAGCTCGGCTGCGAGCGTGCCTTTAACATTACTTACCAGATGCTGCACCGAGGCGTATTTTTCGACTGTCAGCAATTCGGTAACGATTCTGCTGCCTGGCTCGGCCACGCGTGCAATGTCGTTTCTGGCTAAATCGACCAGCATTATATGCTCGGCCAATTCCTTACGGTCGAGTTTCAGCTCGGCCTCATATCTAAAATCGGTGTCAGCATCGATTGTCTTTCCGACTCGGCCTCTGGGCTTTGTCCCGGCTATGGGTCTAATCTCCACATTGCGAGTCTCGGTCCCGCTGTCCTTGGGACTCCGCCGTAAGGCGTCCCCGAGTGGACTTACGGAGACACGCAAATTCAGTTCCGGACTGGAGCCCATCAGTATCGTATTGGGTGTATTGAGATAAAACATGTATGGCGAAGGATTCAATTCTCTAAGCCGCTTATAAACATCCAGCGGCTCATCCGGGCAGGGCTCCATTATTGTCCTGCTCAGGACTACTTGAAGAATATCACCGTCGATAATGTGCTGCTTGGCTCTGCTGACCATCTTTTCGTATTCGTCCTGGTTGGTATCAGTTGAGGCAGTTGCGAGCGAGCCGGTATATTTTTGTCCTTTTGGTGTATCGAATCGTGCAATATTAGCATAGTAATCAAAACAATCCTGCGCTTCGGCGATAGCAGCCTCACGGTCGCCATTTGTTATGACACAATTGACAATCACGTAACCTTTGCTGCGTTCGTGGTCCATCAAAAAGATATTGTCGGCGAAGTAAAGTTCGTAATCAGGATTGCCGAGCAGGTCGGTTGAACTTTGAGGAAGTTTTTCAAACTGGTCTATAAAATCGTAGCTTATAGCTCCGAGCAATCCGCAGGTTACGCGGAAGGGTTTGCTTGCTAAGCTAAAGGCAAACGCAACGGCCCGCAATACGTCCATTTGATTTGTGCTTTGCAGCCTGGTCTGCTCATCAACTACTTTCGTGGCTCGTGGCTCGTGGCTCGTGGCTCGTATTCGGCCGGTAATCGTCTCCGAGCCGAATTCGACCGATTCGCAGAAAGCGAACCTGTTTTTCTTAGTGGACAGGTAATCTAATATGCGTTTGCCGGTATTATTCAGGGCTTTGATAGTAAACTTGTTACCGTTGCCGGTAAGGTAAAGGGCCGGCTTTGCTGTGCCGAAGCTCAGCGCATTTTCGGCCAAGTAGTCGCTTGCCTCGAATAGGGCACAGTTTTTAGCCCGGCCGTAGTTACTGAGTTTGGCAAAAAAATCCACCGGCTCGTCCATATCGATTTGTTTGACGATGGGCACGATTTGTCCGGGCTTGGCACTCTTTATTGTTTGTCTATAATCATCCATTTCTCGTATCTCGTATCTCGTATTGCGTATATCGTATTGCGTATATTGTATGGCGTCAAGCGTATATCGTATGGCATATTACGCAATACGGCACACGGACGACGCCCGACGAATGTGCAAATACAAATAAAAAAAGCAACCTGTATCCTGCAGGCTGCGTTTTCCGCGAATCTAATAAATTTTTTATAGCAAATTACCGCTCACCTGCCGGATTTTATCCTGCAGGCCACCACCAGTTACCGGTATTTCTACGGTCAATTTGCCTCATAACAATAATATTAAACCAAATTCGCCCAATCTTGTCAAGAAAAATCACAAAAATATTGTTGTTTTCGTCTCTTTCTGTTGTTCCTGCGGAACTTGTCCCCGCGAAAGCAGGGAGCAGGAATCTATCCGCTATACGCTAAACGCCATACGCTATTTGTTGTCCACACGCACAGGATAAATAGTTACCTTATTTTGATAAACCCTCGGCGGCAGCATGTCCGACTCTGGGTTCGTCAGTATTCTTTCAATTCGACGCAATTCCTGTTCATTTTCTTCAATGTTTATTCTAACATAATTAGCCCTTCTCTGAAGATCGAGTTGTTTGTCATTCATCTGTTTATAAAAATGTTCCGCCTGACCACGAAGTCGAGAGGCAGTTTCCATTCTGTCCTCCAGAACATCAAATTCAATAAACAGGTCTACCAGCATTTCTTCAAGCTTGAGCAATATACCTTCCCTGCTTATTCCTTCTTCAAGTTTCTTATCTCTTATTGCCTTTTGTCGCGATTGGTGTTCTCTGATTGCCTTTATTTTTGCCTGTACCCCAGCACGGTCGATATCCAAATGGTTTAGCATCTTGTTTAATTCTGATATGGTTATCTTTGCTTCCTCAACAGTAAGATAGTGTACATTCTTCATGGCCTCTCGAAATCGGGTCAAGTCAATTTCCATGTCAATATCTTGAAAGACAAGTCTCATTCTGTTGTGTGATAATTCTTCTTGTAGATTATGTAATCTAAGTTTATAGAGACGCATCCTCGTATGTTGGTCATTTAGAGCTTCAATTAGTGCTTCAGCCATCTTTTTCGCATCGTCCGGGCTAACCGCATATAAACGGTAGTAGAAGTGGTCTTTTACGGTTTCTTCATGACCAATCCTGGCCGCCACGACTTCTGATTTTGCAAGCAATTCTTTTTGCGGAACAGACATAGACTCGCCGGCATAGGTCTTTACGAGTACCTCTATTTCTTCAGAATTGGGTAAGTCCGAAAAATAATAGTCGTCCTTTATAAAAAGAGTCGCTACATATGCGGGCTTAATAGGACCGCGACCGGGTTGTGTCTTGTCGCGCATCCATTTCGTTTCTTTGGTGCTGATTTCAAATTTCAGTTCTGTTTTGGCTTCGTTGGGTTCGGTGGCCAAGGCTGGGATGCAAATGCAGGCTAAAATCAAGGTGATTGCTAATTGGCGTTTTCTTGTGCTAATCATTTTTGGGTTCTCCTTCATAAAAGTTATTGTATTCGTAATTTAGCTTTGGCTGCCGCAGGTGTTTGCGGATACGTTTTGACTATGTAACGATATTGTCGCTCTACGATGGTTTTGGCGTCAGGGTATTTAGCTAACAAATCGGCCGCCGCTAACAATCGGGCGGCGCTGCCCGATTCGATTATCTTCCGTTCAATCTCTGCAAATGTCAACTCGCGTTCAGGTGGCCTCACGAGTACACGCCAAACAATCGAAGTCGTAACCACAACCAAAACACTCGCTGCAATTGCAGCGTATCTGGGCCAACGAAGTTTCCTGGCTTTCTGGGGGATTGGAATATGAATGGTTTCTGTTTCCGCCAGGCCGTCCTCCCAGATAACGCCTGTTAGTTCAAGCGAACGTTGCAGTGCGTTCAGTGTCTTTCGGCAACTCTCGCATTTTGCCAAATGCTCAGCTACTTCACTTGATTTGCTCGGCGATAACCGCCCATCTGCGTAATCAACGAGCATCTCAGAAATTTCTTTACAGGACTTTTGCATTATGGTTCAACACCTCGTTCTATCAATCGTTTAGCAAGAATCATCCGCGCTTCCCGCAGGCGGCTTCGTACGGTGGACGGACTCAAGCTTAATATTTTGCCCACCTCTTTGGAATTCAGGTCACAGAAATATCGCAGCACCATAGGCGTTAGCAAAGAATTATCCAGTTCTTGTAGACTTTTTCGCACAATTTCAAGTTCCTCGGCGACAATCACGTTCTCGGCTGTTGAGTCCATCTTGGTCTCTGACCGCCGCTTTAACATCTCCGAAGCGCGCCTGCGAAAAGTTTGCCGACGTCGATGTTCCATCAGGCATCTGTTGACAGTAACTTTTATTAACCATCGAAGACTATCCTTTCTACTTCGGTATTTTCCGGCTTGCCTTAACGCCTGGATTGACACATCCTGCAGGACATCCTCGCCATCCGAAGCGTTCAGCCCCATACCGGCAACAACCCGCTTAAGGCGCCCAAGCTCCGCTAAGAAGACATCCACAAAGTTCGATTCTGATGACCGTTCGCTGGCTGCCTGGTTTGCTTCTCCATTAGGAGTCCCGAGGACTGCCGCAAAATCCGCGTTTATCTCATTCACAATTTGTGTCCATCCCGAGTCAGCGTTCGTTCGTCTATTAGTATAATGCTCAAGAATGCCGAAGTGTTGGCGAAAAAGTGAAATTTTCTTCTCAAAAACGGCAGAATTAATCGTAAAAAAAATTGAGGATTACAAACACCCTTATTCTGTTTTTCACGTCTCTTCGAGCAGATTTGAGATGAGGGTTTCGTTAGGTTGTAGGGTTTTCCGTGGTGGCCAGGAAAAATTCTGCACGGAACGTTCCTCATCGGTCATAGCAGCACCCCCTCTCGCTCCACATTCTTGTGTAGTGGCATAGCTCTATAGAGGGCTGAATCCCACTGCTGCCTGCTATAGACAATCATTGTAAGCATCACGCCGCTCTCCAACTCTAATGGGTATATATTCGCAAGTATCTTCTCCTTGAGAGCCATATCTACCGGCCCGTTTACTATTACCAGAATGTCATAGTCGGAGTCCTTATCGGCGTCGCCTCTGGCTCTCGAACCGTACAGCACCACATCCGCATCGTTAGCAGCGTCTGTGATGGCTCTTTTGCATTGCCGCAGCAGTTCAATATCTGCGACGCCGTTTGTCCACAGATTCATAGATTTCATTTGCCGACCCTGGTTCTAAAAAGTTCTACTAATTTCCCGGATTTCACCAATTTTAATTTATAGTTGTGAATGGGACCCCATTTTGCAATAAGTCGCAAAATGGGAACCCAATTTGTAGTGTAATAATCAATTCCTATGATAATGTAATTTTGACATAATTGCCAGAATTTATCGAGCGCGACGGTGCCGCAGGCGGTCCAGCCCAACCGCCACGACGATAATCGCGCCGGTGATAATCTCCTGCACCCAGTTCGGCAGCCACATCTGCGCGCACCCCGTAGCGATAACCGTCATAATTAGCGCCCCCATCATTGTGCCGAGGATGGACCCTTCCCCACCGCCCAGGCTGCCGCCGCCGATAACCACCGCTGCAATTATATTCAGCTCCAGCCCGACCGCCCCGGTAGGGTCACCCACCGTCAAATACGAAAACTGCATCAGTCCCGCCAGCCCGGCAAAAGCGCCACAGAGGGTGTACACTATGACCTTGACGCGCTCGACAGCGACGCCGCAAAGACGGGCGGTCTGCTCGTTGGAACCGATTGCAAATATATGTCGACCCAGGCGCGTGTAGCGCAGCACGGCCGCCATAGCCACCGCCAGAATCAGCCAGACCCACACCCCGGTAGGCGCCAGTGTCCAGCTGCGCTCTGTTCCCACGACCGAGCGCAGCAGTTCCGGCAGCCATTTCGCCCGTGCTATATCGACATCGATTTTCTGTTCGCGTCCTATGCCTTTGGCCGCCCCCCGAACCACTAACATCATACCCAGGGTAACAATAAACGGCACCACCCGCAGCCAGGTTATCAGCAGCCCGCTGAGCAGCCCAAACATCGCTGCTGCTGCCACGCCCCCTAATGCCGCCGTCAACGGCCCAGCGCCGGCATATTGCAACAGCCACGCTATGACTACGCTGCTTAGCGCCACAATCGAGCCGACCGACAGGTCGATACCGCCCGAGATAATCACCAGGGTCATACCAAGCGCCGCCATTCCCACAATCGTTGTGTGAAGAGTGATCATCTCGAGGTTCCGGCGACCCAGGAAACGCGCCGAAGCACCCCACCCGTCCTGCACGCCTATCGCTATCGCAAAAAACAAAAGTATTCCGATCAACGCTAATACCAGCTTGATACTGGGCAATTTACCCAATGCCCGAAAGACTGTCAGGAGGCCTCCTGTCTTGTCTGTTGCCGACAATTGGTTTTTACTCACTATCTCATCTCCTGTCCGGTTGCCTCCAGCATAAGCTTGTGCTCGTCCACCTCATCAATTTGGTGTGTCGGGCCTAATCTTCCGCGGCGCATTACCGCCACCCGGTCGCAGATGCCCATCAGCTCCGGCAGATAACTGCTTACCATCAGCACCGCCTTGGGAGCTCGACCCTCGGCCGGTGAACCGGTCGCCAGTGCGTCAATTAACTGGTAAATCATCGCCTTGGCTGCCACATCAATACCCCGCGTCGGCTCGTCCAGCAGCAACACATCGACATCGTGCTGCAGCAATCGGGCCAGCGCTACCTTCTGTTGGTTGCCGCCCGATAGAGACGACAGCGTTTGTCTGGGGCCCTGGCAGCGAATCCTCAGCTGTTCTATCCAGCGTCGGGTGGCTTTATCCTGTCTGCCCGGCAGTACCAGCCTGAGTGGGCCGAAGCCTTTCAGCCTGGAGAGCGTTACGTTGTCCGCCACGCTCAGCGAAAGCGCCAGTCCCTCTTTCGTGCGGTCCTCGCTGAGAAAACCAGCCCCCTGCATCCACCGCCTCACCGGCGAAGCCGGCCCCGTGTAAATGCCTAATCGAATCCGCCCTCGCCGCACCGGCTCCAGCCCGAACAAACTTCGCAGCAGTTCCGTTCGACCCGCTCCCACAAGCCCGGCGATGCCCAATACCTCCCCGCGGCGCAGCTTCAAACTCGCCGACTCGGGCTTTTCCAGGCCGGCCAAATCTTCAATTTCCAGAATGACCTCTCCTGCCTGACGCCCGGAGCGCGGGTAAAGCTCCTCGACCTGCCGACCAACCATCAGCGCTATTATCTCATCGGTGGTGATGGCGGCCACAGCGCTGTTGCCGACCACCTTGCCGTCGCGCAGGACTGTTACCCGGTCCGCGATGCGCTTGACCTCCTCAATAAAGTGTGAAATGTAAACAATGGCTTTGTCCTGTCGTTTAAGCCGCCTAATAAGCTCGAACAGCCGCTCCACATCCTGCTGCGTCAAACTGCTGGTGGGCTCGTCCAGCACCAGCACGCGGCAGCCGATGGCCAAAGCCCGCGCAATCTCTACTAACTGCTGCGAACCCACCGACAATTTGCTGACCTGCGCATCCGGGGTCAACTCCGGATTGTCAAATTCCTTTAGCGCCTCGATTGCCCGCCGGCGCACCTCCTTCCAGTGCACCACGCCCAGCGTCGCCAGTTCCATACCTAACATAATGTTCTCTTGCACGCTCAGGTGCGGCGCCAGCGAAAACTCCTGATATATCATTGCCACTCCCGCGCGTCGGGCCTCGAGCGGATTGCTCGGCCGAAACGGCACACCATCCAGCCACATCCGGCCTGCGTCTTCCTTGACCGCCCCTGAAAGCACCTTCATCAGCGTGCTCTTGCCGGCACCGTTCTTCCCCACCAGCGCCAGAACTTCACCCTGCGAGACCTCAATCCCCACATCGTCCAGTGCCACCGTTGCTTCAAAGCGTTTACATACCCCGTGCATCTTCAACAGGGGTGCCTTGTCGGTAGAATCTATTCTTCTTTGAGCCATTTCTTGTAATTCGGTTCCAGCAGATTCCTGATTTCCGGGTCGTTCATATTCTCCGGAGTCGCCACTTCCGAGCCAGTGTCGATTCGTTTATCCACCTTTTCGCCCTGCAGGTGCTTGACCATCGTTTTGACCCCCAGATATCCCATATTAATCGGGTCCTGCAGGACCAGTCCGTGAATTTCGCCTGTCTCCAGCCCCTTCACCAGCCGCTCGGAGCTATCGAAGCCGACATACTTCACCTTGCCTGCCAGGCCGCTACCCTGAAGCGCCAGTAGCATCCCGTACGTCGTTGACTCGTTCGGGCAGAAGATACCATTAATCGTCAATCCACCATCAGGTGTACGCAGTGGCGCCAAAAGATTCTCGCTCGCCCGGCGGGCGCTTTCTGTTGTTGCTCTGCCGTACTGGTTCGCACTGACCACCTCGATTTGCGGGTATTTTTCTTTTAACACATCGAGGAACCCCTGTTCCCGTTTCATCGTGCTTGCTGAACCTTCCTGGTAGCGCAGCATAATCACCTTGCCTTTGCCGCCCAGAATTTTGGCCAGGTGTTCGCCGCCCTTCCTTCCGCCTTTATAGTTGTCCGTAGCGACGAAGCTGACGTAATCTTCGCCCTTGAGCCCGCTGTCGATGATAACCACCGGGATGCGGTTGTTTACGGCGTCTCTGACCGGCATACACAGTGCCGTATCGTCCAATGGTGCTAACACTATTCCCGATACGCCGCGCCTGACGAAATTCTCCACCACTTTGATTTGTGACTCCCGGTCATCCTCCTTGAGCGGCCCTATCCATTTGATTTCCACGCCCAGGCCCAATTCCTGAAACTCCTGCTCGGCCTTGACCGCCCCGGCGTGGATCGACTTCCAGAAAACGTGCGTGGTCCCCTTGGGAATAACCGCAATACGATACTTGTCCTCGCTTTTTCCTTTCCGCTCACAACCGGTCGCAATAAAAACAACCGCTATAGCGGCCAGCACAATTGGTCCTAAGGCCTTTTTCATAATTCTC
>JAUVYQ010000292.1 GCA_030603035.1 Phycisphaerae bacterium
GTGTCCGATGAGTACCGCAGGGGGGTGTTTTCGCACACACCGGCCCTGGGGCGTTTATTGGATAATCTCGATGCCGGTAAGACCCCCAATTTTCTCGAAGTAATTTGCGGTTTTGTCGAAAAGTTCGCTTTCTACACAGAATACGAACCAATCTACGACGAGCTCTACGCACCCGCCCCATAAAGTTCGCTAAAATAAGTTCGGTTTTTGTGTTGACAAGTGTTCGTTGTTGCCGATAATTTAGATTATAAAGGTTCGCAGTTGCCAACATAAACTTTATTAACACATAATTGGGTCCATCATACAGCTCAAAACCCTTTGTTGTTGGCACTGCGGCACCTTTTGAAATTTATTGTTATCGGCCCAGCGGCCGTTGAAAGGAGATTAATATGGTTCCAGTGAATACCCTTACTTCCGAAGCTCACAGGCTTTCCAGTAAAGCAAGAAGGTCCTTCCTGGAAGGCCATCCAGTCGAAGCCCGGGACATTTTAGGCAAACTTTATGACTTTCTTGATGATGAATTCGGTTCAAAGGCCAGAGACAAATGCGAATCAGACGAATCATCCAAACCATAATCGTTATCTTGTGCTCCGCCTGGATACTGTACAACGCTATAAAATACCTTTGATCTAGAGGTACTGAACCATGAACGTAGAAATTCTGATCGCACAAGCTTCCGAGGCCATCAAAATGTTTCGCATCAACCACTATGGTGCCTGTGTTCTTAATGTCAAAAGGGGTTTCGTCACCAGCGTTCCCTCAGCTGAGGCTGTACCCAATCACCCCAAGCGCTTACGCATAGAACGCTATGAAATGAGTCGCGGATTCACAAACGCCCAATGGCACGCCATAGGCATAGAGCTTTTCATCCTCTACACAAAGGAGAAATTATGTCAAGCCCACCCAAAACCCTAAATGTCACCGAGCAGCACCAGCTGCTTGATGCCCTTCTCGCAAAAGATGCTCCGCACAAATCTTTTCGCAAGGGTGTCCGCAATTATCTCATTGGCTGCCTGTTTTTAGAGGCCGGTCTTCGTGTAGGTGAGGTAGTTCTCTTGTCAATGTCTGATCTATATTTTAACTGCAAGCCTGTAACCACCCTCATTCTTAGAGCAGAGATTACCAAAAATCACAATGAGCGATCGGTACCAGTATCTACCCGGCTCTGTGAAGCGCTCGATGAGTATCTCCTCAATTTCTCAAATCTTTACAATGGCAACAAAAGCCCGGGTGCTTTTGAAGGTTATGTCATCGGCAGCAAAATCACTACACGGGCTGTCGAGAAAATCATCAACCGTGCCGGTTGGAAGGCCCTGGGCCGTCCAGTCCATCCTCACATGCTTCGACATACCTTCGCCACTAAGCTAATGAGAGTGACGGATATCCGCACGGTACAAGAGCTTCTCGGACACAGCACCATCATCAGCACCCAGATATACACCCATCCCAACGAGGATGACAAAAAAAAGGCTATTGACTCTCTTGATCCTTCTGATCGCTAATCGCCTCTTTTTTCTCCGTTATCTCTTGATTGAGTAAGCCCCTCAACCCCTTTAGCAAGTTCTTAGCTTCTACCTCGTCTCCCTCTGTTTGACGCGAGTACGCTGCATTTGCCAAACTTAATACCCTTCGCACAAGTTCTTTGTTGTCCATGTTTTTTTCCTTTCTTTATGATCCGCCAGCACTAAGCCCAGCCTCTCTCATAGTCATAACACATTCACCACAAACCGGTATGTGCGACATCTTGTTCATGGGAAAACTTCGCGCACAACAAAAACACGGAGCCTGTGGAACCGTTGGGGAACTAAGGTTTTGTCCAGGCACAGGCTCCGCT
>JAUVYQ010000361.1 GCA_030603035.1 Phycisphaerae bacterium
AAGTTTTTCGCTGAAAGGAGCGCACATGAGCACGAATCAGGCACAAGAAGCACGCTGTGCTGGACGAACTGCGTCCGATGCAGCCTTTGATACCCTCAAATCGCAAATGCCGGAACTGTCGCGTTTATTCGCAAATCTGGACGCAGGCAGCACCCCCAACATTTTAGACATGATTGCCGCTATTTCAGAAATGGTCGCTTTCTATACAGAGTCCGACCAGATTCCGGAAGCTGACACTCCGCTCGATCAAAAAAGGTCGATAAAGAAATGTCGATTTTGTTCTTGACATCGTGTCGGGTTTGCCGATATTCTGATTACGAAAAGGTCGTATTCGTTTTTACCCATGTATGCCTGGGAGAAAGGAGTCATAACCCATGGAACAAAACGATCTGATCAGCCAATGTCTCAGAATTACCGGCCTTGCCAATGAAGCACAAAATGCCGGGTCTATCGCCCAGGCACAATACTACCTTTTGAAACTCCGCAATCTTCTCAATGACCAGCCTGAGCTCGAAGCCGCTGGCTCAATGAGGTCCTGGGAAACTGAATCACCTGCAGGAGATTAGCCAATGTTGAATTTGACAGAACACATGAAACGGGTCATCCAACTTTCTGAGCAATCTCTTATCCACGTTGAGGCTAAGGACTACGGCTCTGCATTCGATGACCTTGTGAGTATAAAAACCAACATCGCAGAAGCTGAGAAGCAGCTTTGGCAGTGGATTCATACATTTCATCCGAGCAATGTCCCGGCAGGAGTGGAACCCTCATGAACGAATTACAGTATGCCAATCAAATGCACTATCTCAGGAAAAAGCTCGAGCGCATAGCCGCAGCTGATCCATACGATCCTGTTGCCCACGGTGACGTGCTCGATAAGATTAACGAATTGAATCATCTGTGGTTTATCGCCCTTGGAACACGTCGCCTTATTAGGATTGTTCTTTACATTTCTGCGATACTTTTCGTTCTGTACATTTTGTACATGCTCTTGTGTGAAGTTTAAAATTGAACCTATACAGTAGGATTTCAGATGACCAGTCTCAAGCGTCGACTTCAATGGATCATTCATGCCATTCTCTGGTTTTTGTTAGGTGTATTTTGTTGGATAATTTTGAAAGGATACTGGTAGTTTAAAATTTGAGGTCCTTAACCATGACACCTGAACCTTTGCGAAGGGATATCCCATGAAGGAGAAACAGTACCTTGAACGTCTGACCGAACTAACCACCCTGCTCAGCGCCGCCTCCGACCTCCGGCC
>JAUVYQ010000178.1 GCA_030603035.1 Phycisphaerae bacterium
CACCTGCTCGAAGTACTTTTTCTTATCCATCTGATATGTCTGTCGACAGTCCGGATTGGCACATCTGACCCATACCAATTCACCTTCAAAAACATCGAGGTCCGGGCCTCCGGAAGTATCGTCGAATGTGTAAAGAATTAGAACAGCCAAACCCAGGCACACGACAATAATACCGACCATTGCAGATTTGGGCAGGCCCCCAAACCGAGCTTGCATTGCAAACGGGTAATTGACTTTTCGCTTGTCCTCGGCCATGCCAAAATCCCCAAAAAAATTGACTTAAATATCAGTAATGTCCGCTTACTTTTCCGCCGTCATCCCGGTCAAGCAGTAAAGTCCGGCGGTTTATTACTCAAGCTAAACGCCTAATTATGATAGACTGAAAACCGAAAATCAACTGAATTAGAACTGCACGCTTATATTGACTAAGGCTCTTTAAAGCTACTCATCCAGTGGGGCCAGACCGGCGCGGGAGCAGATACGTTAAAACTACGGTTCCACTTCAATCTCCACAGTCCCTTAAGGCCGACCTTTCTGGTAGACCAGTCCGCGAAAAGCACGTTGATGCTGTTATCGTGTCGCGGGATGCAAAAGATGCGCATCTCATTGTTATTGATGCCTACTCGTGGCTGACCTTCATACTCCGGTGGGTCATCGTTATGGTTTGGCTGCCCATCAGGACGCCAGGCTGCGTCTGCCATGACCGGTACGTTATTGAGGCCCCTGTGATTGATACTTATCCAGTAATCTTTGCGCCTCCGCCCAGCGTCATCGCCGATGGGGTGATAATCATATATCCACTCGTTTATGGCGTAACTGCCGATAGGTTTTCCGCCACCATAAATAACAGCATACCGAACCGGGGCCCCTTCTTCAAGTGTTTTTCTGGTCATCGGGCAGAAGAGCAGCTCGTCGACCCCGGCGTAATACTCCCGAATCCTGTCCATCCAATGAAAGGCCAGGTACTCAGGAAATTTGCTATCGTTTTCATCGGTGTACATTGCCCAGACAAGACCCCACTCGCGCAGTTTGGACTGACAAACTACTGACTTTGCCTGTTTCCTGGCCCGCTGCAGTGCCGGCAACAATATCGCCATCAATATCGCAATAATGGCAATCACCACCAAAAGCTCTACTAACGTAAACCCTTTTCGTTTGCTCATAATGATACCTTTCCTTTCTGTTTCTAAAAAAATTATACTGCTTATCTCCACAACATAGCTATTTTACCATACAACCATCCATAGTTCAAGCAATAAATAGCTTTTTTTTTAGCCCCCTTAGCCCGCCATAATACTGCTCATTTCGCCTTTTTCTGCAGCATCCGAGACAGCAGTTTTATCAACTCTTCGGTACTGACCGCCTCTGTACTCAAATCGGCAAAGATTACCCTGTACCTGCCATCGTCAAGTTTCCATTGCAGCAGCACTGCGTCATTATCCTCCGGGTCGATGCTATCGCCGTAATAGCAGACCTGCCTTCCCTGGTGGGCCAAAGACTCGTATTTTGACCTGCCAGCCGACACATTGCTTCTGCCGAGCCCTATCCCGCTCCGCAAATACTTTATGTCTTCGTATATACCCCCGCCTGTCGCATCCCTGCCGCCAAGGAAGTGTGCGCACAGAACTATTGTTATAATTATGACCGCTGCCGCGGTTAACTTATTTATCCTCAAATCTATCAGGATATTGATAGTATCCATCCCGCCTTTGCGCGTGATAATCCTGTGCGGAATCTGGTCCTTTATATCTTCAGCAAGACCGTGACGAACCGGCCCTGGTGCCGTATCTGCCAATTCATTCAATAATTTTTTTAGCTTTTCTTCTCTCATCGTAAGCGTTCACGCGGCAAAACCTCATTTTCACTTTATTAAAGCACTTTTTGTTATCAAGTCAATACCTTTTTTAATCTTTTTTAGGAAATTTTTCAGCAAGTAGTTGGTCAAATCGGTCATAACAGCCCAAAATCGCCGTATTTACTGGGTGAACGCTTACCTCTCATCACAATTCTGCCTTTTCGGAAATAACCTGCTTTCTTAAAGCTTTTAATGCCCTGCTCAGGCGGCTTTTGAAAGTGCCTTGCGTTACGCCTGCGGCTTCTGCCGCTTCGGCAATAGTCAAGTGCTGCATATAATGTAAAACAACCGCCTGCCTCAATTTTGCGGGCAGCCTTACAACAGCATTTTTCAACTGGCCGAGCTGCTCATAATCTGCAATTTTGTCAGACTCGTCTTGGCTGCTGTGCGGCACATCAATCCCTTCGATACTGACCGACTTGCCGGCCTTGTGCCTGCGCCAGTACAGCTTTGAAACGTTGCCTGCGATACGATACAGCCAGCCATTTAGCGCTTTGCCGTCTCTCAACCGGCCTATATGCTGCCAGGCCTGGAGAAAACTTTGCTGCGTCAAGTCTTCACTGACCTGACCATTATGGCCAAGTCTCCTCATAAACAAATATATCTGCCGATAGTATATATCAACAAGCTCGGCTGCGGCGGCACGGTTACCGGCCCTTATCCGAGCAGCAAGCGAATCCCGCCTTTTCTCCAAATGCTCCTGCTTGCTGTTGACGCCTGTCTGCCTACTTATAGGATGCGCAAAATCGACCTTCTGTTCCCTTAATTTTGCCTTTTTTCCCATTGTTTTAACCTTACTTTGCTGAAAAGAGAGTATAGCTTAGAGCTGATTTTCTTGCAACATTAAAACCTGGAGTGTAAAGTATCGGGCAGATTGTCCCAGGGCGGGCTTTTGGGTGTTATGCGCCCGTAGCTCAGTAGGATAGAGCATCGGTTTCCTAAACCGAAGGTCACAGGTTCGAGTCCTGTCGGGCGTATTTCGTCGTGCGTGAGGCATCTCCGTTATGCGTCCAGCGCAATACGACTTACTCTCCGAGCGGGAAAATCTCTGTAAGGACACGTACAAGCCGTCGGATTGCCCGGCCTACCCCGGGAGATATAGATTGGCCCAGTTGCGTTTGTCCAGGCTGAATCCCAACAAAATACACATCAACGTTGGGGCCCTCAAACGGGTTCCCATTTTGCATTGTTTCGCAAAATGGGGTCCCTGCACTATTTCGCGTTTGGGGAACCCCCTTAATATTCCGGCAGACCATATCAGCAAATAAGCGGGGCGAGAGCGTATGCGTCGAGAAAACAGATGAGTTTAACTGCTCAGGTTTAAATATGTTTATTGTTCCGGCCGGGGCCCCAAAGTCGATAGCATCAATAATAAGCAAATTCCGCGGAGCTTTTTTTATGATGGGCTGAATATAATTTTCAGGCACGGTGCCGGCATCTATCAGCTCGGCACAGACTTTCCCGGTAAGCTGCTCACAAACAAGCGGCCCGGCTCCATCATCACCTTTTAGTATATTGCCGATACCGACAATAACCGTCGCCGAATCGCGTAGTTTATTTAGCCGCTCGAAAAGTCGTTCATCAGTGCCCATAGCAATCTCGTCGTGCGTGGTGCATATCGCGTATTGCGTAAAATACACACAATGCCTGGTACACAATATGATATACGCAATACGCAGTACGGAATTTTACAGCCGGATATTCAGTTCGCATTTACACTTAGGGCACAAGATTCGCATAAAATCGCTTGCCTGGATGTCTTTATCAGGCTGCTGCCGCTCGATATCCTGGGGCTTCGTCAGCAGTTCGCCGCTTTTGGCAATCAACAGTGAAGGATTGGTATAGGCCAATGGGCCAAGTTTTTCATAAAGCCAGACGAGATGTTTTTTGGTGCCTATTACTGCCCCGCACTTTTCACATAGTTGAAGCTCATATTCGTGGGTTTCGACGGTGCTTTCCCTGTCCAGAGTAGCCAAATCCCACTCGTTCGAGAGCTTTATACCATCTTCCGTCGTGCAGTTGTCCCTGCAATTGCCGCAAAAGATGCAGGTATCATATCGAAGGGTGATTTTTCTTACCGGCGGATTAGCTTCGAGGTCGTCAATTTGAGTCAGCGCTTCGGTCGGACAGACATTTACACACGCACCGCAGCCGATACAGGTATCGAGGTCAAATTCAGGTTTGCCCCTATACCTTTCCGGCACCACGCAAGGCTCAGCGGGAAACCGAGTGGTAAACCGCGGGGAAAAGACCGCTGTAACGGCTTCTTTTAATTCTCTTAACTTCGGCAAACGCATATTCGTATCTCGTATTTCGTTTTTATTTTTTACTTTCTTCTGCGTATTTATCAACGACGCTGTTTTCCCACAATTTTACGCCGGAAGCATAAGCACCTTTGGCAATTGCATGTGCGGCGGTAGGTGAAGTTATCAATATGAAAACAGCGCAGATTATCGCTTTGGCGCTTGTGGCCCCTAAACCGCTAATGACGGCGACGCCGACCAACAGTAAAATAGTGCCGAGAGTTACACATTTGGTTGAGGCCTGCAAGCGGTTGTAAACATCGGGGAAGCGAACCAGGCCTATACAGCCGAATATATCGAACAAAATTCCAACAATTATTAGTATGTACCCAATAATATCACTCATCAAAACTTCTGCCCTCCAAAAACTTTGCCAGCGCTATGGT
>JAUVYQ010000176.1 GCA_030603035.1 Phycisphaerae bacterium
CATGGCTTGCAGGAAACGATGTTTCGACTTACGCAGGATTGCACGAATTATGACGGCCACGTCTTCTACACTTGATAACAAAGAAACATCTGTCCTGAACGCCGACTACGACTCCTATGGCGAATATAGACGTCAATCGCACATCGAGGAGCACGATGCCGCATTGGCAGTTTATGACTTCATGGATGACCCGGACCATCGGTCAAAAGCAGACCTCTTGTCTGGATGCCGCCAAAATGCCTGGTTTTCGAGGCATGCCGAAACCGGCGAAATTCGCATCGCATCGAACGCATGTCACCTTCGTTGGTGTCCCGTTTGCTCAGAATCCCGCCGTAATTACATCGGTTTTTCTGTAGCCGAATGGCTCAAAGAACAAAAATTTCCGAAGCTCATGACCCTGACCCTCAAACACCGAGACGATCCTCTTTTTAAACAGGTCACTGATCTATACAGGTATTTTTTGCAGCTTCGAAAGCTCAAAGATTTTCGAGCTCTCATAACCGGTGGAGTTTGGTTTTTTCAGATTAAGCAATCTGGAAAATCCAAAGAATGGCACCCTCATATTCATTGTGTTGTCACCGGGAAGTATATGCCAAGGAGACATCTGCAACACCTCTGGTTATCTGTTACCGGTGATTCAATGATTACCGATATCCGTTCTGTCAAGGATCCAGAAGGTTGTGCACTCGAGGTTGCTCGATATGCTGCAAAGCCCGGACCCTTGAAAGATTTGTCTCTCGATGATGCTGTTGATCTGGTCTTTGTCATGCATGGCCGTCGTATTTGTGGAACTTGGGGAACCGGTCGAGATATCTCCCTTAAGCCTCCACAATGTGAGGACAAAGACCAATGGTCAAGTGTTGGCAGCTGGGGAATGGTCATGCGAAATCGTAAGACCGATGTCACCTGTCATCAAATCTATAATGCATGGTCAAACAAGGAACCTCTGCTAAAGGGAATCAATTGCTGGAAGCATGAAGATCGTAAACGTGGTGACCATGTTTGTATCATCGATGAAAGTACCGTCCTCGAAGAAATTTATTCCGAAAGTTGGGTTCCCCCATGACAATTCGTAGATACGTCGGTCTGAACTTCGAAACCGAATTTCAAGACTTCGAAAAAAACCGAATGTACCCACCAAATCATTCAGGAGAAAACATGATTACAGTAAACGACTCTCATCTAAAAGCCATCGCAAGGTCCGTACATTTCATGCGTTCTGGGATAACTTCTCAAATGACTGAAAAACTACGGTCCGCAATAGAACGTGACATCGAATTACTTGACCAGGCACACAAATTTTGTCGACAACAAATCGTTGAGCCTGGTCTGCCCATGCGGGATGTACCCGAAACCGTTTTGAAAGTAGGTGAATCGCTTGGGAATAGTAGTGGACCCACCCCCGTTTCATAAGGGCCGTAACTGCCCGATATGTACCCCCGGAACATGGCCCGCTGGCGGAACCCCGATGTATGTCTTTGCCTATTTTTCGGGTATATCCGATTGTGGCAGGTCAAGTTATCCCGTCCCTAATGGCCGTACTTTATTGCTTCAGCAAAGCATCGGTAACGATTGTGAATGGCAACATCTTGGCGATGTTTATCACTGCTTTTGGGAGCCTTCATGGCAATGGCCAAACAACAGCCGACTTCGATTGCTTGACGTTGATGGATTCTCTTTCTTCAGTGGTGTCGGTGCTCATTGCCCTGCAGAAATCGCCCGATATCCCAACTCGCAAAACACCTGCATACTCATGTACGCCGGCGCCGGTGGATTCTGTATGGTCGACTGGTCAGGGATCCTTTTGACTCAGGCCGTCGAATTAGGTATCGACTTCAAACCAAAACTTATGCGAGAATCACGTGACATCGATGCTGTCCATTCCATCTACAAATTCACTTCTCTTTATCAACGTACCAACCTCAAATTAAAGTTCGAATTATAAAAGGGCCAACCATGTCGAAATTTTTTCCAAAATTTTGTTTGCATGGGGCCTGCCCTTTTTGGTAAGATTGATTTGGTTCGAAGCATCAATCGAACAATGGTTAGTCCGGGCGTACCGTATTGGCCATTGTTTTTTTTTATTGTGAAAGGAGCAAATGTCATGAAAGTAAAATTTGGTGGTGGTATTGTAGACGCACGTGGTTCGATTGCTGGTAACACTTACAGCCGGAACCACTACGGGGCATTCGTCCGGGCTCGCGTGACCCCCATCAACCCCAACACTGCTCGACAACAGGTAGTCAGAGCAGCAATCGCATTTTTGGCTGCAATGTGGGCAGGCACGCTCACAGCCGCACAACGTACAGCTTGGAACCTGTACGGTTCGTCCGTAGCCATGACAGACAGCTTAGGTGCAACCATGTACCTAACTGGGTACAATCACTTCATCCGTTCGAACCTGATTGCCAAGATGATTCCGTATCCTTTGATTTCGCCGGGGCCTGTTATCTTTGAGCTTCCTGCACAGGACCCGACCCTTTCCGTCACCTTGTCAGAGGCCACACAGGTTTTAACTATTGCCTACGATGATACGATGGCTTGGGCTACCGAAACGGCTGCCTATATGTACTTTTTTCAGGGCAAACCGCAAAACGCTCAGCGTTCTTCTTTTAGCGGTCCGTACCGTCTTATCGGTTCGGTTGCTGGTATTGATCCGGGTGGTCCGGTTGAGCCGCATGCCGCAACTGCCGCCTTTGTGGTATCAGAGGGACAACATCAGTGGATTTATGCTCGTATTCAGAGAGCAGATGGGAGATTGTCGGAACCGTTCCGAGCAGATAACTTTTGCGCCGCTTAGGCCATGGGTATTAGGTGCTGCCGTTGTTGTACCTATTCCGTTCATTGTTGACATTGACGTTGAATTTTCCGAACCAATGCAAACTGCACTTGTTCCGGGAAATGTTAACGTTGAACTCGTTACCGGTTCAGGTCCTGCATGGGGAACATTCCAAAGCTGGACTGATCCAACCCACGCCCGTTATCAATTTGCAGTCGCATGGCCTGACCCTCCTGTTACGATTCAGCTTAAGGTTTTGGACGTCAACCTTAAAAATCTTGCCGGTGGAATATGCAAAGTATCAGACGTCATCGTTTTGATTCCCTAAATTTTGAAAGGATTTATCGTTATGGAAAACATCGAAGTTTACCTTTTGATTCTCGTAGCCATACTCGAAATCGTTGACGGTCAAGGTATCGCCCTGCGAGTTTTGAGATTGCTTATGCGAATGATTGGAGCACAACCTGATGGCAAAGAATCCGAAACCATCGAAGCCAAAAAGTGACAAAAAGCCCGTTGTGATCAAGCGAGCTATTTGTCGTGACCCCCTTACACATCGCAGATTGCATCTGCCAAGATAAGCCTAATTCTTGTTAGATGAATCGACAGATTGCCCTGACCGGTCCGCCGGCCAGGGCATTTTAGATCCTGCTGCAGCTGCTCCGGGCTGCCGGTCCTGAATCCTCGTTTTTGAGCCGGAAATGCAATGTACCCGTAGCCGGTCCATTTCCTCGATGATTTTTCACAATCCGCCTAACTTCTCACTTCTGTTAATGTCACCCACAAAAATCGTGCTTTTAGGTCCTCAGCGAAAAACTTCCTCTTATCACGATGTCTTGCCAGAGAAAAACCCGATAAAGCCCGAAACGAAAAAAAAACCTCAATCAATCCAAAACGTACAAAAAGACCAAAAAAAGACATCGTGAGCCTCCGTCTAAGCCGCTAAAAAAATCATCGCTACCAATACAGTCCCCGTAAACAAAAAATCCAATCGCCCCAGTAGCCCGCAACTTTCCTTATGTTGTCGCCTGCAATAATCCACCTCCATGTCCGTCAACGTAAAAGGATAATTGTTAATCGTAAAGTTCTATCGTTATCCATTTCGTGAACATAATCCATAATGTCCCAACCCGCCCTTCTATTTGTCATTACAATTGTCAGATACTATGTCCCCCACCCGCCACCAGTAACACCAAGCCCATTGTAAGAAAAAAGACACGTAAGCATTAATCTACACGTACTACGCACGAAAGGAAACCAACGCTCATAGAGCACCAACAACCAACAAAAAGCATAAGGAGGTCACAACCACTTTTTTTTTGTGTGCTCGCAAGCTCGCACACAAAAATCGGGTTGCTCCTTTCTTTTTTTGCTTTTTGTTTGGTGCTCAATTCGCTTTTGGTTTTCCTTTCGTGCTTCGTGCCTCGTCCTCCCGTAACATCGCTCAGTTTTGTCCGTTCGAAGCTATCTCTGTTTCGTTCGGCGTTGCTTTGTTCGATGCTGCCTGTTTCATTATGCTTCGCTCAGCTACGGGAGAACTCGGCCGCATCCGCTACATGCAATCCCCAGGGCGTCCTTTGATTTTGATTGAGGCCTTGAAGCAAGGCAAGTTGGTTTTAGTCGGGCAGGGACGCATCGAGAATCGCAAATATCGATGGCCAGAAAAACGTTGGCCATTGATTAAAGCGATATTTGCGATAACGATGCTCGAATGTTGGCGGGCCATGGCATGGAACCTGCAGCTAAAAGACAAGCTGCAGAGAGCTTTCATGTTTGCCAAATTCGCCCTGCCCTCCACGGGCCGAAAGACACGGCCCGACCACCCGCGAACGGCAAAGGTCACGCCAGTGACATCGCAAATGTAGAGAGGCGATGTCCCTGTCATGCCCTGTGCTTGTTCGCGGGTGGAAAACCCGGCGAAACGACATCGCCGGGTTAAGCTCTGAAAAAACCCACCGCCCTATGGTATTCATAAGGGCTGCATGTTTTTTCTCTCTCCAGTGAATATTTTAT
>JAUVYQ010000058.1 GCA_030603035.1 Phycisphaerae bacterium
GCCGACTCAAGACAAGAAACTATGCTTTCTATCGCACCGTTGCCGTCCGACAGCACAAAAACCGGCAATGCCGCCGGCTCGGCATAACCGAACAATTCCAATACGCTCCGCATATCCTGGGCAAATCTTTCGGTAGATTCCGCTTGTGTCGTTAGTGCCCCTTGTTCTGCTGAAAAATCCTTCATCCCCGTATCTAAACTGACGGCGTTAATCAGCTTTCCCTGCTCAGCCAGGCAAACCTGCGTATTTCGCGACCCGATACTCACAACCACAGAGCGCTTCTCTTCCCCGGAAAAGAATGCTCTCCACGCCTTTACTATTCCCTCATAGTCTAAAAGTATTTTTGCCGGCCCGAAACCACGCACATCTTCTACAAACCCCTGCAGATGTTCCCTTCTTGCCGCCGCTATGGTAACGGCCATTTGTCCATCCCGCCCCCTGTCGGCACGCCAGGCCAGCTCTATCTGTTCAGCCGGCAATGGCAGCCGAGCTTCAGCCTGCAATCTAACCATTTGCGTAATTTCTTCTTCTTTGGCTGCGGGTACATCAATGCGGTAAAAAGCCACGCCTGCCGAGTCAAAGCCAACCACAACAATTTTGGCACCATCGGTCTTTGCTTGTCCTGTGGGCTTGACGGACAAGCCGCACTCGGCTGCAAAAAGACGCCGGTCCATATTGCCCACTTCACTGCTCTTTGTCCAGAGAACTTCAAAAGCCCCACCCTGCTTTCCAAGCTCCACGGCCTTAAGCTGACTTTCCTCTTGTGCTATCGCAATCGCGGACAGCCGTGTCCCCACGCTGGCTGCATTATTGCTCATCAGTTATTTGCTCCCTGATACCAGTAAAGGATTTTACAAGGTGTCGAACTACTATCTACTACCGCCTCTGTCTGCAGTTTTGCACCGGCAGCTCCACTTCTGTCAGCCGTTGCAACACAGCGAATGGTAAAAACATCCGAACGCGTGGTTATATAATTCGCTACTTTCTTGAAAGTATCAATTTTCATTATCCCTGCCTGCATCACCTCCGCAATGCTCTGCATCCCGTCTATCAAACCCGCTCTATAGATGATTATGTCCCTGGCAAGCTCCTCAGCCGCCTCATCGCCACCCAACAAAGCTCTCAAAACGTCTTCCGACGCCGTGTTGATATTTACTTTTCCCGGTATCTTCTCGCTGTTATCCACTGTTATTTTGTCCGCTATCTGATAAAACGTTTGCAAATCCAGAGGCTCGGCGGTATCGGAATCTTTTTCCGACCCCTTTTGGGGCTTCTTAGGGCTGTTTTTATCTATCAAATCAGCGATGCTTTTGATATTCTTGCGCTGCTCGACAATCCATTTGGCATGTGATTTCTTTATATTCAAAGACCTCTCGAGTTGCCTCTCATTAGCTTGCTTGATATTAATCCTTTTATTTCCGCTGGCGTCTTTGTTGGTGTCATACGAATAGCAGGTCAGGTGCGCAATCCATCCTTCGTCCAGCTCATCATCTCCATCATCGGCGGGTGGACTTTTATCACCGTCTCTCTCATTGTAGTCCAATTGACCGTTGAAGTTTGTGTCCTCTCCATACAACAGCTCCGGCGTAACATCTTTGACCAGAAGCAGCTCGCGTATTGTCTTGAAAGGGCCGTTGCGAATCGTATATCTGAACGGCAGATTCTCATAATACCCGCCTTCAACACCTCCCGTCGACTGGTTATCATCCTTATCCCGCCAGTCGATTATCGCTTCTGCAATTTCTTCGGTCATATACCACAATCCCAGAAGCTGCTCTTTTGTAGCGGTATTTACATTCAATTTACTCGCCTCGTCAACAACCATGACGTCAGACCAGCATTGCTCCAGCTTAATATTACTCAAATCTTCCTCATTATCACTCCACAAATCCGTCAGGCTGTCACTTGTTCCGAGGTCCTTGTCCTCGTTCAGCACCCCAATAGCTGTTTCTATCCCTGCCCGGCAGGACCACTTGCACCGAAGCTGCTCCGTCCTCACACCACGGCAAACTTTCGTATCGAGTCGGCTGGTCTGCCCAGCAGCCGCAGCAATTATCATAAGCACCGCTACTACCCACAGCACCGCTACGAGAACAAGTCCCTTTTTGTCACCCTCGGCACCTATCTCGATTCTTGATTCCCGATTCCCGATGCCCGATTTCCGATTCTCGCTTCTACGAGTATCGAGTCCGTCGATGCGGCGCCGGATGACGCACATCTGGTATCCAGTATCGAGTCCTTCGCTTCCCAATTTTTTTACTTTCTTTCTCACCTTCTCATCTCGCTCTCAGCGCCGGTTTCCTCTTGCCTGCTACCTTCGGAGCGAATTTCCTCTTGCCCACTACCCTCAGGAGCACCGGCCTGTCCCCACCCGGACCTGGGGAAATTCGCAATAAAAGATTCCACAGTCATATCTGTTCGCCCCGCCCCTCCGAGGGGCGGGGTTCGTCCCGGCTGTTTCGCTGCTATACTTACCTCCACCAGCTCAGGAACAGACTCCATCTCCTCCGGCCATTCGCTCTGCCATTCCTCACCGTCAAAATATCTGACCGCAAAAACTTCAATATCTTCGGCAATGACAGTCAGGATTCCGCGTAGCTCATCTTCGTTGGGGTTGGGATTCGGCCACAATCGTCTGCACAGAGCCGACTTTTCTTCGCCTTTTAGCAGGTAATATTCCACTTCATATACATCGCCTTCCGGCTGGTCAATTCTGGCTTTCATCCTGCCGACACTGTAAAAGGTCAAACAACTGACGGTGCCCTCATCTGATTCGATAACTCTCCCGATTAGTCTGGTATTTTTTATATTCGTGTCGCGATACAGATTCAAAAGGTCCCGGGAGATTATACTCGAGGCAAACCTTACCTCAGCGGCAACGTTAATATTACTGTCAACCATCTCAGCGCTGGCTGAGATAACCCTCAGCGTACCCACCGCAACCAACGCAACAAACACACCTATCGTTGAGGCCACTAACACTTCTACCAATGTAAACCCCGTTAGAGATAAGGCGCCAGAGGTGTCTGTCTTGCCTTTGGCAAGGATTTCTAACGGGGTAAATCCTGTCTTTCTCAAATACATCTTCTTTTAATCACTCTGTTTCTGTATCAACAAACATACCTGTTCCGTTGAGCATTGTATCGACCGAAATACTATAAGGGCGATTACGCTCGACCCAACTGATGGTTATATTTACCAGATAGAGATTATCAATAGCCTGGGACTCAGTAACAACTTCCCAGTGGTATCCCGGCTCAGGCTCTTCAAAGTCATCCTCCATCCGCCCTAATTCGATAAACTCTTCGACACCGACATAATCAATCATGGTAAGCTGTCTGTCGGCCAACGCCGCCGCCACTTCATATTGTCTGTTAAGCCTTGTTTCGCCCAGAGACCGCGTACTGATTGCTCCCACCGCCAAAACAGCTCCGCAAAGGATAACGCTCGCAGTGATTGTCTCAACCAGGGTAAAGCCCGTTATGTTTCTTTTTGCCTGCATAGGGTCTGTTTTACCGCCGAGTTCGCAGAGCCCGCCGAGAAAGTATTTTTTTTAATTTCTTTCATCTCTGCGTTCTCGGCGCTCTCTGCGGTTAATCTTTATCATTCTTTTTCCAAATCAATGGTACCGATTTTCACCTCTTCTTTCACCTTTTCAGCCGTGCCGAAATACATTGTTGCCCTGCCGGTCGCAGCGCTAATACTTACCGTATAATGGTTCTTGCCGTCGCCTATCTGAATTATCGCCGACTGCGCAGTACCGCTCGGCGAAAAAACTATTTCTCTGGCCTCATCGGACTCGGTTGCCGCCTCCCAGCCAGCCGGCGCGATTTGAACGCCTTCGAACTTAACATCACCGCCGAATTCCACCGGTTTGAAGTACAAATCCCGCACTATTATCTGCTCCGTTTGCTCGGTTTCTTGATTAAATTCATCGATAACCAGCCCAAATCCGTTATTGGCCGCATCTGCCGCACCTAATTTTATCTTGTACGGCTTTTGCCGCTCAATCGCCATTATCCTTGCGTATTTAGCTGCAAGCACAAAATCACGGGCCGCTTTTTCGACCAGCATCCTCTTATATGTCCCCACGTAAATCCCGCCGCCAACGCTTGCAATAAGGGCAATAATAACTACCACAGCAAGCATTTCTGCGATGGTAAAACCGCATCGTTTCGCTGTGCGGTGTGTGCGATTGGTATTGCGCAATACGCGATACGCAATACGATATACGAAATTAGTCATTGTATATATCTTCGTCATCACCCTCACCGCCCTCCATACCGTCCGCTCCGTAACTTATCAAATCGAAACTGCCCGGATTTACTGCGCCTTCTTCAATATAAATATAAGGATTGTCCCACGGGTCGAGCAGTTCGCTTCGCTTCAGATAAGGCCCCCTCCACTTTTCCTCAAGGTCGGCAGGTGCCTCGAGCAACTCGCTAAGCCCCTGTGATTCATCCGGATATCGTCCGCAATCAAGATAAAATCTGCCAATCGCACCTTCGATAATTGCCATCTTGGCCTTTGCTATTTTGGCTTTGGCCTCGCCTAAACGCGTAAACACCCTTTGAGAAATAACTGTGGCAATCAACGATATAATCAAAATCACTACGAGCAGTTCCACAAGGGTAAATGCCTTCTCTTTCCGCTTCATCTTATCCGTTCCTTTCCATCTAATTCTTAACGTTATTGTATCCTTCAATTACTCTCAATTTTTTTCAGGGCATCAGCCGCACTCCTGCGAACATTGCGGTCATCATCCTCAAGAGCTTCCTTCAGTGCAGGCCCGGCGGCCTTGGCTTGTGGTCCCATTGAGCCCAAAGCATCGGCTGCGCACTTGCGGACATATGTTTCTTCATCCTTGAGAGTTTCTATGAGTGTAGGAACCGCCGTCTTGCCCTGAGGCCCCATATATCCCAAAGCACGCACCACACTTTTACGCAGGTCTGATGCCATATGTTTTCCCCAGCGTAAGTCCTTTTCTTCAAGCATCTTTATGAGTGCAGGAACTGCTGGTTCATATTTCAAACGTCCCAAAGCCTCGGCCGCTTCAGAACGTACTCCAGGAGCTTCACTTTCGTCTTCAAGTGCTGCAACCAGAACTGGAATTGCAGGCATAGCTTTATCTCCCATTAGCCCCAAAGCATTAGCCGCAGCACCTCGCATGTGTGAGTCCTGCCCTATATGCCTCAGTTCGCCTCTTTGTCTAAGTATTCTTGTAAGCACTGGAACCGCATCGGCGAACTTCAATTGTCCCAGGGCTTTAGCTGCTGAGCAACGGTAACCTACATTTTCACTTTCATCTTCCACAACCGCCATAAGAGTTGGGATGGCGGGCTTGGCCACGGGACCCATTAAACCCAAAGCTCGTGCAGCCTCTCTGCGCAGCATGAACTCACCCGGCCCAGTCTTTTTTCCCATGAATATCTCGACAAGGACAGAAACGGCATCCTCAGCCTTTAAGCGTGCCAGGGTCTGGGCCGCTTCAATACGACACATTTCGTTCTCAGTTTCGTTTTCCAGAATTTCAATAAGGTTGGGAATTGCTCGCCTGGCCTCTGGGCTGCGGATCATTCGTAAACCGGCGATTGCACTGCGACGAGTTTTCATGTCAGGGCTTCTTAACTTTTCTATAAACCCTGGAACGTACAGTGCATCGCCACAAATTGACCTGAGAGCATCTCTCGCGGCGTGGCCCATATAACCTCTGTTGGCTTCGGTAATCTTGTTCAGTGCTGGAACAGCAGCCTTTGCAGCAGGTCCGATAGCTCCTAAAGCATCTGCTGCCTCCGCTTTCAAAAAGTTGTCTTCTTTACTGAGTATATCTATATAGATTGGAATCGCCTCAACAGCATTAAGTTTACATAAAGCTTCCTTTGACCTTTGACTAATCGTATAATCAGGATCGCCTGCTGCTTCAATAAGGACTGGAGCTACTTCTTTTGAGATTTCGGCTAAATCGGTTTTACTCCATTTCATTTCCCGAAAGATTTCTGAGGCTGCTCGACGAACTTTAATATTTTCATCCTTGAGTGCTTCCAGAACGAAAGGTACAGCTTTCTGACCTACCGTCACAAGAACTTCAATTCCCTGGCTGCGGACCTTGTAATCCGTGTGGCGGAGTTTTTCGAGGGCAGATCCAATCTGTGGCATTAGCTCCTTAACTTTCTCCTCGTGAACAATCGCTTTTTTCTCTTCAATTATTTTGATAAGTTCTGCAGCTCTTTGCAGCTCAATCTCTTTTAACGCATCAGTTGCAAACCTTCGAACTGCTTCATCCTCGTAATCGAGGTATTTAGCGAGTTCCGCAAAGGCCGCATTCGCTGATGGTCCCATTTTTCGGAGAATTGTACAGGCTCGCATTTTTGTGTATGGATTTTCATCATGCAGAAGTTTGATAAGTTCCGGAATGGCGGTTTCCGCTTTATCCGATAGGATTGTCCCGAGCACCTCGGCAATACTCCCACCACGGTCTACACTGAGGTCCTTTGGCCGTTTTACAAGGGCAATAAGAGCCGAGATTTCCTCTGAACCCATAGCTGGGGGGTTTTGACCTTTCAATGCATTCATAGCGTCCCACCAAACGTGTTTATCTTGGTCAGTAATAGCATTAAAGATCAAATGAAAATCTGGTTTAATAGATGTTTGCTCAGTTGTGGATAATGCGACTGCAGCCCAGTATCGGGTATATTTGTCAGGATTCTTCTGAGCCTGACCCAAAGCTTTCACCCCTTCAGGTCCGGCATCCCTGGCAAGTTTGCGAATAGCCGCCCAGCGAACTTTGCTGTCCTCATTCTTTAAGTCGTTAATGAGGGTCGGAATTTCTTCAGAAGGAATTCTTGGGGAGGTGATTTCTGGTTTAATACTCCTTGCTTGTTCTCTACGGGGTCTTTCCTTCTCCTTCCTTAGCAATTCCAGCAACCTATCGGCATACGCTGCCAGATAAGAATCGCTCTTGGCGAGGCTTGAGAGATATCTCTCAGCTTCGGGAATATTATTACTGTGATGCATGTAGCCAAATGCCAAAACCAGTTTGGCAATGGCGCTATCGATAGGGCTCTTGGTGTTCTGAGCAATCTGTTCCAGGGTAAGCCCGGTCCCACTCAGGGACAGTTCAGCAATCATCATTGCTGGCATAAAGCAACTGGCCATTTCTGCTTTACTAAACTTGGAACTGTCCGGAAGGAGGGCTTTGCCATCTTTAAGTCTCTCGTATTCGTACGATGCCCATCCTTTTAACACAGCCCAACCCGTGGCCTCATCGTCCTGTATTTTATCCATATCAATTGCATCAACGGTTAGTATAACCTTTTGAAGCCTTTCCATTGCGAGGTGCTTATCTTTCAGCATTTCAGAGGCTATCTCAGCAAGGTACATATAACTAATAATTTTGTGCGTCTTTTCAGCTTCCTGCCCCACACCCTTTTTGATAATAGTTTCATATACCCTTGTAGCCTCTTGCGCGTTACCTTTATGGCGAGCAGCTGTCCCCATTCGGTAGTGAGCCCAAATGGACCTTTCCTCTTGTGATTCCATTTTGGCATCGCTTATTTGGGACTGCCCCGAATTAGTACTTTTTGCCTCAGCCAAATTCGTCGCAAATATCAAACAAAGCCCGAACAAAACCAAAACTTGAACTTTCAAATTACACCTGTCCTTCCGTTCCATCCGCTTCATTTGGACACCTTTCCAAAAAACTAAAAATCTTAAAGCGAAAAACTATAATTCAAAACTTTCGAATGATAATTCTACGCTTTGTCAAAACGCACCTGTGCCGACTCCCATCATAACTATCGGCAGCAGGGTCGCCGCTATTATAAAACCTATTACCAGAGCCAGCAGCAATATCAAAATCGCCGGGAAAATCGCCATAAATCTGTTTATCACCGCGTCCGCCTCATCATCGAAAGTATCAGCGGCATTGAGCAATAATTCATCAAGTCTTCCTGTCTGCTCGCCTATCGAGGTAATTTGCACAAGCAGGGGCGGAAAATATCCCGACTCGTTCAGAGGAGCAGCCAGCGACTCACCGGCCTTGACCTTTTCAGCTACAGCATCAATTTCTCTGCCCAGCAATTCATTGCCCATCGTATCACGAACAACGCTAAGCGCCTCTAAAATGGTAACACCTCCTTTGGTCAACGCTCCGAGCGTTCTTGCAAACCTGCCCACCGCTATTGTCCGCAGTACCGAGCCCAGAAGAGGTATTTTCAGCTTAAAAGAATCCCATTTGAGTCTGCCCTTTGATTTCGTCCATTTTATCAGGTAATACAATCCGGCCACAATCAGAACGATAACAATCCAGCCGAAATACGTTGTAAACAAACCTCTCGTGAAGTCGCTTAGCCGCAGCAGCATCTTTGTCGGCAAGGGCAGTGCCGCAAAGCCGCCCCCTATCGTTCGTATTATCTTCGGCAGTATCGCCGTTAGTATAATAACCACCGATACAAGCCCAAGGCCCAAAACAAAAATCGGATACGCCGCGGCATTTTTCATATTTGTTTTTATCTTCTCATCCCGGCTTAATATCTCCGCCAACTGAGTCGTCGTCTCATCGAGCATTCCGCCTGTCTCTCCGACCCTTATCATCGAAATATACAGCGGGCTGAAAGTATTCTCGCGCCTGGCCATAGCCTCCGAAAGCGACTGCCCGGAACTTACCGATTTCACAAGCTCAGCGAGCATTTCCTTCATTGCTGCCCTGTGCTGTTGTTCGCAAATAAGCTCAAGTCCGTTGAGCAGTGGAAGCCCCGCTCGCAAAGCCGTGCCCAACTGGGTAGTCATAGCCAGAATGTCTTTGCTGCTAATCCTTCGTGAGCCAAACCTCACAAATCCGGCCAGGTCCAATGCTGCCTTCTTGCCCAGCCCCTCCGAGGGGCGGGGCTCGCCGCCGCTGACACTCGGCGCTCGAGCTTCTTCTGTCAGCTCTATTACGAACTGCTCCTTGTCAACCAAATCGGCAACGGCACTTTTACGGTCGGCCGCCTCAATCGTCCCTGCGACGTGTCCGCCGCCCTGATTAACTGCCTTGTAAGAAAACTGGACCATTTCGTATCTCGTATTTAGTATCTCCTCTGAGATACGCTTCTTATTCTTCACCGATACTCTTTGAGACTCTCAAAATCTCCTCAGGAGTCGTGATACCCTTTAATACCTTGGTAAAACCGTCGTGCTCCATACTTATATGGTCTGCCGGTGCCGCCTTTATAATCTGTTCGGTCGTCGGCCTTGCTGCTATCAGTTCCCGCAGCGTACCGGTTATTCTAAGCAGCTCAAACATACCCGTCCTTCCGCTCATCCCGGTTTGCATACACTCATTACAACCGACACCGTGATATAACTTCGTATCAGGTTTAATCACTATCGAGCTATTCAAGTTTCTAATGAGGTTTTCGTCCGGCTTGTACAGCTCTTTGCACTTCGGACAAATCTTACGTATCAGTCTTTGAGCCAGCACCGCCTCTAACGAGCTCGCTAACAGGAATGGCTCAACACCCATATCAATCAATCTTGTAATCGCCCCCGGTGCATCGTTCGTGTGAAGTGTCGAGAAAACAAGATGTCCGGTCAACGCCGCACGAATTGATATATTAGCGGTTTCTCGGTCTCGGATTTCGCCTACCATTATAATATCCGGGTCCTGACGGAGTATATGCCTCAGGCCCATAGCAAACGTAAGCCCCCTTTTCGGATTGACCGGCATCTGGTTGATACCTTCAAGCTGATATTCAACAGGGTCTTCTATCGTTATCATCTTCACAGCCGGCGAGTATATCTTTTTTAATGCTGCATAAAGTGTCGTTGTCTTTCCGCACCCGGTCGGCCCTGTAACAAGTACAATGCCGTGTGTCTTACGCAGACATTGATCGAAGCCTTCCAGAGACTGAGCATTCATCCCCAATTCCTCAAGCCCTATCAATGATACCGACCTGTCTAAAAGTCTCAGCTCAACAGACTCGCCGTGTACCGTCGGAACGGTCGAGACACGAATATCGACCCTGCCGTTTTTGCCCGTAAATTCGATATGGCCGTCCTGCGGGACAAATCGTTCAGCGATATTCATATCCGCCATAATCTTAATTCGCGAAATAATCGCCGCCTGCAGTCGTTTCGATGATGGCGCCTTCTCCACAAGCATCCCGTCGATTCTGTACTTTATCTTTACCTGATGCTCAAATGGCTCGATGTGTATATCACTTGCACGCGCCTCAATCGCTTCCAGTATTATCAAATTCACAAGATTAACCAAAGACGGCTCTCTTGCCAGTTCATGCAGCTTGGCAGGTGAGTAATCTCCGTTATCCAGCTCGGCCTCTCCCCGCTGTTCAACCGGAGCAAGATTGTCCAGCATCCTTGCCACATTGCTGCCGTAGAATTTCAGTATCGAAATTTCCATCTGTGCCGGCTCAGCATAATAACGCCTCACCGACCGGCCCGTTACCAGGCGCAGGTCCTCGATAACCTGCGTCCGGAATGGGTCCGTCATCGCCACCGCTAACCGACCATCCTCATGCCGTATCGGTAAAATCTTGTATTTGCTGACCAGCTCCGCGGGCACAAGCGTAATGATTTCAGGGCTTATCGAAACATCGGTCAAATCTACCCTTTTTATCCCCACCTGGAGCGCAAGTGCTTCATTCAACTGAGCTTGCGTTATATAGCCAAGTCTCAACAAAATCTGGCCCAATCGCTGATATTTAACCTCTTGTTCTGCAAGCGCAAATCTGAGGCCGGTCTCGTCCAAATACGATTTTTCACAAAGCAACTGACCTAATTTTTTCCTTCTCTGTGAGTTCACTCCAGCCACCCACTATGTTCGGAATGCAATACGTCTGCGAAACCCTAATTATATATAAATATAGAACTTACGTCAAGAAAAGAGCGTCTGCCTAACCTCAATGGACTTGCCGTAAGCAAAACCCTCAACATCAATAATGCAACAATATCCGCTGAGAACAAAGTAAAACGTATGTAAAATAATCAACCGGCTTTTTTATAAGACGTTTACACCATAATTAGACGCTTGAGATCGCCGTTTTGTTACAAAAAAATGTTTTTTTATTGGCAAAAACTCGCAATAGCTGACAATTAGCGATGTTTATTTCGCAAAAATGCTAAATTCTCGAACTGGATTTAAGGCCCCCCTTATGTGCACTTGTCCCGTTAGAAGTAACTCGTCACCGGAACAGTCGGATGCTCGGTTTCAAGAAGACCTGCCACAACATCCACACTTCCGGATAGTTACAAGCACATTAAGAAATTAACGGAGAGGGCGGGATTCGAACCCGCGGTACCCTTCCGGGCACACCGGTTTTCGAAACCGGCTCCTTCAGCCACTCGGACACCTCTCCACAACAGCATCTATAACCTATACACCCGATAGGCTGAAATTGCAAGGACATTAAGCAGGGGCGGTTCGCGAACCGCCCCTACTAAAATTTTTGCCGATAGAATAATATTCGGCCAAAATTCATTGAAGTAATAAAAGCATTCATCTAAAATCCTACGAATTGCTATCAAGAGTTTCATAGTTTGAGGGTTTTAGAGGTTAAGATATGTATATCATACCGGCAATCGACCTAATGGACGGTAAATGCGTCAGACTTATTCAGGGCGAATATCACCGCCAGATAACCTACGAGAACGACCCCGTCAAGCAGGCGCAGGAATTCAGGCAGGCCGGAGCAGAGTGGCTGCATATCGTCGATCTGGACGGGGCCCGGCTCGGCAGGCCGGTTAATACCGATACAATATCAGCCATAGCGGCTACCGGACAACTCAAAATCGAGGTTGGCGGCGGACTGCGCGACGAAGCCTCCATAAAACAACTGCTTGGTATGGGCGTCGAAAGGGTGATAATCGGCACGAAGGCCGTAAGCGACTTCGAGTGGTTCGCCCAGTGCGCCGAGAAGTTCAGCGGTAAAATTGTACTCGGCCTTGATGCACGAGGCTCAAAAGTTGCCAGTCACGGCTGGACGCAGGACAGCGCGACAGACCTGTTGGAGTTCGCAGCCGAAGCGGCGAAACTGCCTCTGGCGGCAATAATATATACCGACATCACCAGGGACGGGATGATGGCAGGGCCAAACCTCGAAAGAACAAAGGCACTTGTCCAGGCGGTAGAGGTGCCCGTTATCGCTTCAGGGGGCGTAAGAGAAGTAAGCGATATTAAAAAACTGGCCGAATTGGCGGTCGAAGCGGCGATAATCGGCAGAAGCCTATACGAAGGCACGCTCAAACTTTCCAACGCAATAAACGCAGCAAAGTAGCCACCCCGGGACGGTCCCCGACCTTGAGGAACCCTGGCGGCGGTAACGGGAATAACACGCCAAAAGAGTCGCTGCCGCAGTCCTATAAGATTAGCTCACCACAAAAGAGGCCCTTTTAAGAAAAACAGAAAATGCAAATTTGGAGTTGAGCTTGATTTTTCTATCAGCGATGTTTAGAATTTTTATTTTGTTCAACTTATGTGAACCGGCGCAAGTTTTGGGTGAGCCGGCAGATAACTCACAAAAGATATTAAAAACAGAAATGGCTGTAAACTCAGACACACGCAGCATCGAATCGCCCGCGGCGACTGAAATCTATATTTCAGCCACGCCCGCCGAAAATGCACCACTGCAGGAGCAGGCGCAGGAAATCTTTTCGGGCATCCGGGACATACTCCGTTCAAAAAAAGCCTATATTCTTCAGGAGCGGGTTTTTGGCACTCAAAGCGCAACGGAAAAAGTCTTACGTGTGCGGTCAAAAGCGTATGGCGATATTGACGATGGTGTTGCACCAAGCACTCTGGTCGGCAAGGAAGGAATGGCCGGGCCGTTTGCCGGCATGCAGGTCCACGCTGTCAGCAGTAACACAAAGGCAGAAGTGGTTAATCTGGATGGAACTCCCTGCGGGCGAATTTTTCGGGTGCCCGGCCGAACGTATCTTACACTTTCAGGCATATCCGCTCCGCAGTCCGAGCGGGCAACCGAACAGGCCAGAGCTTGTCTCGAAAAAGCCGAATCCGCTCTCAGGCAGCTCGGGACCGATTTCCTTTCAGTCGCGCGCACCTGGATGTGGCTCAAGGACATTCTCTCGTGGTATGACGATTTCAATCACGTCAGAAACAAGTTTTTCACCGAGCGGGGACTCATTGGAGAGGGAACTCGGCAGTCAATGCCCGCCAGCACCGGCATTGGGCTTGGCCCGGCTGACGGAGGCAAGTGTGCGATGGACCTGACGGCCGTTCTGGAACCAGCAGACTCGACCCAGTACCTTCAGGCGGTGGGAAAACAGCAGTGTGCGCTGGAGTACGGCTCGGCCTTCTCGCGGGCCGCCCGCAGCATTACGCCGGCGGGAGAAACGGTTTTCGTTTCCGGAACCGCCTCTATCGATGCCAGCGGTGTTACGACAAATATCGCCGATGCCGCCGGTCAGATAAATACAACCATAGAAAACGTTCGCGCTGTTCTCCGCGATATGCGCTGCAGTGATGAGGACGTGGTGCAGGTGATTGCTTATTGTAAAACAACCGAGGTCGAGAAAACATTCAACAGTTTCAAGGACTCTCTGCCCTGGCCCTGGCTAACAGTAATTTGCGACATCTGTCGCCCCGAGCTGTTGTTTGAAATTGAAGCCACCGCTATGCCTCACAAAGGCAAATCAAAGATTAAAATGTAAAATGCAAAATTACATTGCAAAATGCAAAATTTTCTTCTGTTCTTTTTGAACTTTTATTCGTCATTTTGCACTTTGATTTTTGATACGCCTGTCAGAAGCGTATGTATCCATATTTGATTTTTTCTTCAGATGGATTTGAATCACCGTAATGTCAGCGGGGGTAATACCGCTTATTCGAGAAGCCTGAGCAAGCGTGCTCGGCCTGAAGAGCGATAACTTCTCTTTCGCCTCCGCCCGAAGATGGGTAATCTCATTATAATCCAGATTCAGCGGAATCTTCTTTTTCTCCAGAGTCTGCAAACTTGCCACCAGGCGCTGCTGTTTGGCTAAATAACCCTCATATTTGGCGTCGATAATTGCCGCCTGCAATACATCTCCCCGGAAACCGGCATTCTTAATATCAGGCCTGCCGCTGAGCGCTTCCGCAATGGTATTATTCGGCTGCCGAAGTTGCTCCCACAAGCTTCGCCCCTGCGAACGGCTGCTTTGCAGATAACTTTTAAGTTTAGCAATGTCTTCAAGCTTATTCTGGAACATCCTCCATCGGTTTTCACCCACAAGGCCGACCGATTTGCCGATTTGCGTCAATCTTCGGTCCGCAGTATCGGCCCTTAAGGACAATCGATACTCAGCCCGCGACGTGAACATCCGGTAAGGCTCATCAATTCCTTTCGTCAGCAAATCGTCTATAAGCACCCCGATATATGCCTGGTCTCTGCCGAGAACAATCGGCTCGGAGGACAGCATTTTTCCGGCTGCGTTTATACCAGCCATAATACCCTGCCCCGCCGCCTCTTCATAACCGCTGGTCCCGTTTATCTGCCCTGCCAGAAACAGCCCTGATATCTTCCTGGTCTCCAGATTGGGCTTTAGCTGAATCGGCGGACAATAATCGTACTCAATTGCATAGCCATAATGAATAATCCGTGCGTTCTCCGTTCCCGGCAGCAAGCTGAGGATTTGTTCCTGAACGTCTTTCGGCATAGAGGTAAAAAGACCGTTGCAGTAAATCGTCTTTATATTTTCTTCCTCCGGCTCCAAAAAGATTCGATGCTGCTTCTTATCCGCGAACCTGACGACCTTCCCTTCGATGCTCGGACAATAACGTGGGTCGGCGCCTTTTATCTGGCCTGAAGAAAGCGGAGCACGATGCAAATTGTCCCGAAGCAGCTTGTGTATATCTTCGTTGGTATACGTAATCCAGCACGGCACCTGGGGGCGGTCTATTTTTTCAGTCATAAACGAAAACGGCACCGGCGGCTTATCCCCGGGCTGCACCTGCAACTTGCTCATATCCACCGTCCCGGCATCTAATCTCGGCGTCGTATCCGTCGACATCCGCCCGAGTTCCAGTCCCATCCGCTTCAAACTCCGCGAAAGCTCTACACTGGGCGGCTCCGCGAGCCTGCCGCCGGCCCACCGCTCACTACCA
>JAUVYQ010000223.1 GCA_030603035.1 Phycisphaerae bacterium
GCCAGATTATGCACTGCCCACGTGGTAAGGTTGTGCACCACCTGAACGGCAACGGCTTCGACAACCGCAAAGCGAATCTGTTGGTATGCACGAAACAAGAACATAATTTTTTCCGCTAAGCAGCGCTGCTAAGGCAAAAAAAATGGTCCAGATAAGACATGGAGACGGCATCGAAGGAATCAAAGGCGGGTTCGGCGGGGTGTATTTCGGCAAGGACGCATCAGGGCAGCACATGCGAGCAAAGCCCCGAACCACAAAAAGAACGCCGAGCCCCGCACAGGACCTGCAGCGCAAATGGTACAGCTCAAAAAAATGGGCTGAACGTCACGGCTACCCAGACGAAGGGTTCCCAGACGAGGAAATCCCACCGGGCATTTACGTTATCTACAGTATCGAGACATTGTGGGGACACAGGACCCCTTCGTTTTCAAAACCCGAATTAAAGCCGGTCGAATACGCCGGCTTTTACCCTGACGCTATCCAGACCTGGGTCAACAACACATACCTACCTGGCTGGGCCCTGTGGGGCTTCACTAAAACCCTGATGTTTCTCATGACATGCAAATGGTTCTACATCTTGACATGGTCCAAGGGCCTGCCGGCGTCCGTTGCCTTGATTGGTGCTAAAGCAAATATGCTCGCTTGGATATCCGCCTCCGCCGCATCCGTTGCCGTCCCCGTACTTTCGCTCTGGGGCGGTATCATAATGCTCGGATTCGTTTTCGGGTTCTTGTCCTGGCTTGAAGGCTGCGACGGCCACCTGGATTTTACGCGTGGCCGAATCATAATTCGCCGGGGACATCGAATCTGGTGGGGCGGTTTAGTAGGGCGAATGTCGCACAAGATGTACGATATCGGCGTATGCGGCCAAAGTCCCTTCGAAGGCGCTATCCATCAAGAAACCTTTGCCCCACACCCTTACAGAATCAACTGGTTCTACATGGACGAGCTCTGGCAAACAGCCGATAAGGGTATAATCTACAGCCACATCTTCGACTGGAAAACGCTGCGCTGCCGCTTTCGCGGCATGGCGTACCAGGTCGCTCCACAACTGATTCGAATGCGCGTCAAAGAATCACAGCACGATTTCTGGAAAAAACCCATCGGCTGGAACATCACATTAGAGGAATCCTGCGCATATGTTGGACAAATCCACGACTATTTTCGTTGTGCAGGTGACCCGGGTCCACCCTTATAACGAGGAAAAAACCCAGGGACACAGACAATGGCGGAGAGGGGGGGGGGCGGCGGGAGGACACGAATGCCATATATGCACAGACTGACATATATACAGAGACGAGTAAAACAACGAACAACTTTGCAAAAAAAAAGACGTGATGCCTATGTAAAATGTACCCAAGCATGGAAAGACTGTGCAGAACAGAACAAAACCGAACTGTGGTCACTCTACGCAAAAACACATCCAATAAGAAGTGACAGAAAAGGGAAGGTGACACTGACTGGATGGAACTGGTTCATAAAAATCAACATCCATCGTATATACAACTACCTGGAACCGATACTAACCCCACCGTAAAACACTTTTTTTGACACCCACCAAAACCTCTTTTCATTGTCAGAGGTTTGGACATACATCAACAGGGATAGAATAAAATCAAGGGATTGGAATTTCGATAAAAACAAACGAGAAGGGAAAAAATCAAACCGAAATTGATAGATAGGGACAAACGAGAAGCAAAAAAATCAAACCGAACAAACCACTTCGAAGGAAAAAAAACAAACCGAACAAACTACTTCGAAGGTAAAAAATCAACCCGATGAACCCAACGATAAGGGCAAAAATCAAACCGATGAAAACAACGTCAAGAGAAAAAATCAAACCGAAATTGATAGATAGAGACAAACGAGAAGCAAAAAAATCAAACCGAACAAACCACTTCGAAGGGAAAAAAACAAACCGAACAAACCACTTCGAAGGGAAAAAAACAAACCGAACAAACCACTTCGAAGGGAAAAAATCAAACCGAACAAACCACTTCGAAGGGAAAAAAACAAACCGAAATTCATAGAGACAAAAAAACGAAAAAAAAACAAATCACTCACCAAAATCCCACTACAATTTCAAACAGAGAAAAAAACAAACACTCTTATCTTTACCCCGAATCAGCATTTCGAGGGGGTGACTGCCAGGCCTTACAGCAGACGAAGGCGACCTACTATTTGAGCGCCCTGGTAGCTGCGAGAGCAAAGTCGAGATTCGCACGAACTAAGGCGAAGCCGTAATCCAGTGGGGCGTCCTTTTGCTGTTCGTCACCACACTGGAGACCGCCTAAGCCGGCGGCATTGGTTCAATCGCACAAAGGCGCCCTATTACACGGCGTTGCCGTGCAATAGTTCGCAAGGCTGACGCCGCCTTGCCAGGGACGCCCCTTCTTTTTGTCGCTTCGGATTCGGCGACCGGCTGAGCCGCCGGTATTGTGATATTTGCGAGAATGTGCCCCTGAAAGGGGGGGAATACTCTACGCCAGGGATTCGGGCGTCCTGCGGTTAGCTTGTGCCTTCGGTAAATCGCTCGCCTGCTGTATAGCCGCCCCGTCCCCCGCCCGAACCCCTGTCGGGGGTGCACCCCCGACACCCGCCCCCGCATTTGGCGAAAGCAATGCGGGGACGCAGGGACAAATGACAGGCCTGCTCGTCCGCAGCCCTGGGAATCTTATCGGGGCCCGCGAGATTCCCTTCGCAGGGCCCCGGCGGGGCCGCCGCGCTTCGCCCAGGCGTCCCCCAGGTCCCGCCGGTAGTCTGCCGACCGGCGGGTCAGCTGGAAATCCGCCAGTTTGCTTTCAGCAAGCCGCAGCAACCCCATAGTTTTGGTGTAGTTTGCTCGTAGTTCCCTCGTAGTCCCTCCTAATTTGGCTTTTAGGGTAAAATGCCAAGTCAAAATGACAGCCGGTGTCACTCGAAACACAGACACTTTGCAAAACAGGCTTTGCTTTTTCGCTTGACAGAATTTGTCTTTACCTGCTACTCTGCAGGGAAACAATTTGGTTTTACGGAAAGGGCAAAATCATGAAAACGA
>JAUVYQ010000121.1 GCA_030603035.1 Phycisphaerae bacterium
CGTGGAGCCAACCTTGAAATACCACCCTTGCTATGTTAGTCACCTAACGGCGACCCGTGAATCCGGGCGCCGAACAGTGTCAGGTGGGTAGTTTGACTGGGGCGGTCTCCTCCTAAAAGGTAACGGAGGAGTTCAAAGGTACACTCAGCGCGGTTGGCAATCGCGTATAGAGCATAAAGGTATAAGTGTGCTTGACTGCGAGACTTATCGGTCGAGCAGGTGCGAAAGCAGGACCTAATGATCCGGTGATTCCGTGTGGAAGGGTCATCGCTCAACAGATAAAAGGTACTCCGGGGATAACAGGCTAATCGCCTCCGAGCGTTCATAGCGGCGAGGCGGTTTGGCACCTCGATGTCGGCTCATCACATCCTGGGGCTGAAGGCGGTCCCAAGGGTTGGGCTGTTCGCCCATTAAAGTGGTACGCGAGCTGGGTTCAGACCGGCGCGAGCCAGGTCGGTCCCTATCTGCCGTGGGCGCAGGAATCTTGAGGAGATGCTTCCCTAGTACGAGAGGACTGGGAAGCACTGACCGCTGGTGTACCGGTTGTCCCGCTAGGGGCACCGCCGGGTAGCTAAGTCGGGAAAGGATAACCGCTGAAAGCATCTAAGTGGGAAGCCCGCTTCAAGATTAGGATTCCATTCCGGCACTTCGGTGCCGGATGAAGAGCCCTGATAGACTATCAGGTTGATAGGCCGGGTGTGTAAGCGCAGAAATGCGTTCAGCTAACCGGTACTAACGCTCGATTACTTGACCATATCAATCCTTGGTTGAATGGAACAGACTCAAGACACAAGACGCAAGGCCAAAGTAAAGTCTGGAGTCTGGAGTCTTGAGTCTGGAGTCTGGAGTTTTAATTGTGCTCATATCCGCATCTGCATATTTTTTGGAAATTTCATATTTCAAATTACAGATTTCAGATTTAAATTTGAAATTTGAAATTTTGAATCTGGAATAGAGCCGGGCCGCAAGGCCTGGATCTAACGAGCTTCCTGGTGACTATACTGACGGGGAAACGCCTGATCCCATTCCGAACTCAGAAGCTAAGCCCGTCCGGCCGATGGTAGTCCTTACGGGCGAGAGTAGGTATCGCCAGGATTTTTTTTGCATTCGTCTGATAAATGGATTTTCTTGGATGCTCACTATGGGACTGACGAAAGTAACAACGAAAATATCGTCATTTGGCGACAGCCAGAAATCCTACGAGGCGGTCTTTCTCGTGGACACCGGCGCAACGGATTCGTTAGTTCCAGCACCAGAGCTTGAGAAGATCGGTATTAAGAAAGAGGGCAAAATGTCTTACGAACTTGCCGATGGTACGGTCAAAGAATACCCATATGGGTTGGGCCGCATTGAATTTATGGGCGAAACGACGGCCGGGCGCGTGATTTTTGGTTTACCCGAAGCAGAACCAATCCTTGGCGTTACCGCCCTTGAGTCGGTGGGAATCATTGTTGACACGGCTAATAAGACGCTGAAGAGATTACCGGCAATTCCATTGAAGTGAAGATACGGGCGAGAGTAGGTCATCGCCAGGATTTTATAAGGGCTGTGGTGTGTGTGCATCACAGCCCTTGCCTTTTGGCTCGATAGGGAAATAGGAGGGGGAGTCCGTCTAAAGCCGGATTGCGCTTTGCTCCAATCCGGTATCGCCAGGATTTATACAGGCCGAGTGTTAATTGCACTCGGCCTTTTCCTTTGTGGAAAATATTTAATTGACAATATGTCAGGAATTATTTATACTTTTTTTATGAGCCCTACGATTTTTCGCATTGGAAATTACAGGTTTTACTTCTTTTCGAGAGAAGAAGATAGAACCCATATCCATGTTATTTCGCCGGATGGTGAGGCAAAATTCTGGATTGAGCCCATAGTTGCCCTGGTAACATATACCGGTTTTTCAAAGAGACAGCTGAGAGGATTACAGAAGATAGTAGAGGAACACAAAAATGAAATCGTTAAAGCGTGGCAAAAGCATTTTAAAACCTGAGATTACAAATATATCGGAGCATGGTTTCTGGATTTTTTTCAAAGACAAGGAATATTTTTTGCCGTTTGAGCAGTTTCCCTGGTTTAAAAATACAACCGTGCAACAAATAAGTGATGTAGAGTTGTGGCACAACGAGCATTTATACTGGCCAAGCCTTGATGTGGACCTATCATTTAATATAATTGAACATCCGGAAAAATATAATCTTATAGCGCAATAAAAAGATTATTCTTAGGTCATCGCCCCCGCCCCAAATGACGGCAGGGGCCTATTTGGGGCGGGACAGGCAGGATTTATAAAGGCCGAGTGTTAGAAGCACTCGGCCTTTTCCTTTGCGCCTTCTTTTAGCTAAGTTTGATACCGCAAATTGTCAACAAGAAAACGCCAGGTTTGCCTTGATTTGCCTGACTTCTAAGGTTAAACTATGGTTAAAAGACAGAATCTGTTCAATTAATAATCTCAGTCCCGAAGGGGATGAAGAAAGGTGAGGCTCTTAGATGTCGTTTTTTCGCAAGTTGCTCAGACCAAAAGGGTGGGAACGCTTTCCGGTCCAGTTCGTGAAAAGTCTAAGACAAACATTGGGCGCAGAAAAGTTTGATTCTTTGACATTATTGGCGGAGAAGTACCGTCTATTCGACCAAGATCTCTTCGCACATCCAGATTCTTTTTCAGATATTAATGACGAACTGACAAATGTTCAGATTGCGGGTTTATTAACCAGCATGGGTAATGAGTTGTACAGGCGCCAAATCGTTGAGGACGCTGAGAAAGCATATCGAGTTGCCATTGCGTTACGCCCTGAGCATTCTCCGGCACGTGGAAACATTGCAGCGATTTGCTATGACTCCGGGCGTGTTTCCGAAGCGAAGGAACATGCACTCAGAGCAATTGCTGATATGGATATGCAAAGAGAACGTTACAAAGATATTGATGTGCCCACATATGTGGCAGACCCAAATGCTATGGATTCCTATCGTTCGCTACTTCAATTGATAGCAGAAAGTGAAAAATCGGACTGACTTTAGGAAACATCCGGAAATGTCCAAGTTCTATGAATCATCAGAGTGTGAGCGTCGGAGAGTACCGATAGCGTTTTAATTAGAACTAAAACAACTTCGCTTTGTTGGTGAGGAGTGTTGAACAAGATGAAAGCGCTGCATACAGAACTGTTGCGTAAGTATTTGGAGTTAGAGGGCGATGGGGCAAATGTCGTGGCATTCAAAGAGGCGGGGGATGAGCTGGTTGACTTCGTGGTAAGAGGCGAGAAGTATAGTTGGTATGAGTCATTTCTCCGTCCTATAGGATTTCTTTACAGACATTATTTGGAGCTGGAGCTAAAGTACTGGATAAAGGAGTTGAAGGAAGGACCGTTGGATCATGGGGGAAAGCTGCTGAAGCAGCACAATTTGAGGAAGCTATGGCTTGTGCTAAAATCCCTGATTCAGCCTTTTTGTGGAACCCAAGAAGATCAGGAAATGCTGAGCGAAGTAGAAGAAGTTATTCTGACATTTGATGAGTACGACCCGACCGGACAAGAGTTTAGATATACCAGGACAACCAAAGATACAGGTACTTTGAGGGATTTGCCTCCAAGAATTGACGTGAAAGAGGTCAAACGTTTAATCGAGAGAGTATCCTTTTTCTTTGACGGACTGGGAGGTGTCGTTTCAGTCTGAACTCAGGAGTGAAGATTCGCCATAGTCGACTGCGGTATTGGCGGTGGAACGCCTGATCCCATTGGAACTGCGAAGCTAAGCCCGCGTGAGCCGATGGTAGCCCCGCAGCAAAATCAAAAATCAAAATGCAAAAATCAAAATGAAAATGGAAACGAATTTTATGGTAGTATTGGGGCGGCGAACCTCTGGGACTGCCCATCAATATAAGACTGCACAAGAAAAACGGCCCAACCTTGTCGATTTGGCCGTGACTCTGGGAGCCAACCTGACTGTCGAAGAGCCTCTAAACGCTTTGGGCGGGCCCCGTTAGAAATCTTGTTTTTTCTGTGATAGTCCCCGTTTCTGGAATTTCTAACGTGGCGAACCACACGAAAAGCTAACCTGCTTCCTCGACATCCCGTGGTGTAAAGCCGACCTGTTTTACATTCAGAAGCTGCTCTTTGCCATCGAGGCCCACGGCAAGGTCACGTGGCGTCACTTTTTTTGACGCAGATTTCCGAGCGAAAACATCCGTGTTTTCGCCGGCGTCGGGAACCTTCGCATCCTGCTTCGGTTTCGCAGATTGCGCTGAAAGATAAAAAGTTATCAAATATCTGCGTTAATCAGCGTAATCAGCGTCTAATTCTTTACTTTCCCGCAATGATGAGGTCAATGCGCTTGACCAGGTCGCGCAGGTAGGCCTCGTCGCCGCCGGACAGTTCGGTGGTCATAAATCCGTTGTAGCCGATTTCATCCAGTGCGCGGCGCACTTCGGGCCAATTCACATCGCCATCGCGCAAATTGGTCCATTGGAAGCCCCTGCGTTTGAAGTCCTTGAGATGGATTTTGACGATACGCTTGCCGAGCGTACGGAGCCAGTCCTGCGCGTACCCGTAGATGATTACATTGCCGACGTCGAAGTAGGCCTGCACCCACGGGCTGTCGAACTCGTCCACGTAGCGGGCGAATTCGAGCGGGCTTAGCAGGAACTTGTTCCAGACGTTCTCGATGGCGATGACCACGCCGACCTCCTCGGCCAGCGGTAGGAGTTTGCGGATATGCTTCTGTGAGCGCTTGTAGGCGTCGGCGTAGCTGACGTTCTCCTTGACCACTGCCGGCACTAACAGGACCGCATCAGCACCCATTGCCCTGGCGCATCGCAGCGCCGTTTCCATCCCTGCGAGGCCATTCTTGATTACTTTAGGGTCCGGGTCGGAAAAAGGCGCGTGCCACCCACCGAACACGATGGAATGAATCGGCACACCGGCGGCCTTCGCCAGCCCGCCCCGTTTCCGCGCAGCATCAAGGTCGCCCATGGGATACGCTTCGATGCCCTCGAACCCGCATTCTTTCGCCAGCTTAAACTTGTCCGCATCAGGAAGTTTCCCAGGCAGCATACCGAGTTGGACCGCCTTGCGCAATTTCGCACCTCTTTTCTCGCCTGCAGCGAATACGGATGCGCTCAGTAGGCCCGTCCCGACCGTGACCGCTGCCGTATACTTCAGGAAACTACGACGTTCTATCATTTTCTCATCCATAGATTTTTCTCCTGCATAATAACTGTTCAGTCCGTTAGAAATTCCGCAGTGCTAAAAACAGTGCAAAAATCGCAGATTTCTAACGGGGTTCATATTTATTGTAACATAACGCACCTTCATCCTGCCTGTCAAATCTTATTTCAAGCTGTTATATTAAGTTGCCTTGTTGGCCTGAATCGCCATAACCTTAAAAAGATGTAACCGTTCACGGGTTTAAACCAGCGTCTATAGCTCAATATAGCTGATTTTTGTTATTGTGCAAGGTGTTTTTAAGATTTATTTAAAGATTTTATAAGATTTTTTGGCGAAATAGTTAATCCAATCGTCCATAACAGCTCAAAATCAGCATACTTACCCCGTGAACGGTTACAAAAAGATTTCTTTTTGAGTTGTCTTGTTGGCCTGAATCTCTATAATCTTGCTTGCACCTGTGGTTGCCTGCACAGGTTACGCTCGCCGCGATGCGTCGCAGCGGGCAGGCACAGGTGAAAATTGTCTTTTATAGAGGGCGATATTCTGAGACAATGTAAATTCCTTAACGATAAGAACGGTTAGCTTATTCACGATGAATATTAATACTTTTAGTGAAGGAGAACAGGATGGATTGGCCATTGTACATTAAGTTGAGTGTAATGATGTTTCTGGAGTATGCTATTTGGGGGGCGTGGGCACCGGTGCTGGCGGCACGTCTGTTGGGGCCGTTGAAGATGAGCGGCAAACAGACCGGCTGGATTTACGCCACTCTACCCTTGGCGTGCATCATCTCGCCCCTAATTGCCGGCCAGATTGCTGACAAGTGGGTGAACACGGAGCGATTACTTGCCGTCGCCCATCTGATTGGAGCGATGTTGCTGTATGCCGCTGTTCGTAAGAATACCTTCAAAAGTCTCTTTCTCGTGATGCTCTTCTACTCCTTGTGCTATGCTGCCACGCTGCCGCTGGTCAACGCCCTGATGTTTCAGAAGTTGGCTGAAAACAACCTTGATATCAGCAAACACTCTCCCAACATCTTTATCTGGGCTCCCATCGCCTGGGCACTGGTCGGCTACTGCCTCACCGGCTGGCGCTGGAAATTCAAAACAGGAGAACAGGGACGCGACTGTCTTTACCTGGCTGCCATCTTGTCGGTGATTATGGCCGTAAGTTGCTTGTTTCTCCCTGACACTCCGCCTGCAAAATCAGGCAAAATACCAATCGTCGAGGCCATGGCAATGCTGGGCAATAGCAATTTCCTGATTTTCATTGTCATCTCAATGGTTGTTGCCGGCTTGATGCAGTTTTACTTCCTCGGCACAGCACGGTTTATGCAGGATATGGGAATTCCTCCTAAGAACGTGCCCGCATCGATGGCAATTGCACAGGCGGTCCAGGCAATCGCAACGTTCTTTGTTCTGGGCTACTTCCTGACAAACCTCGGATACAAATGGACATTGACCGTGGGAGCGGCCTGCTGGCTGTTGATGTATATCGTTTATGTCGGAACAAAGCCGCGCTGGCTCATCGTCCTCTCGCAATCGCTGCATGGACTCGCATACGTGTTCTTCATCATTGCCGGCCAGATATTGGCAGAAATCCTGGCGCCTGAGGAAATTCGTAATTCGATGCAGGCCCTTATCTTTGCAGCCACGGTAGGCGTCGGCCTCTTCTTCGGTACGCAGTTTGCAGGCGTAATTATGGATAAATTCAGGAAAGAGGATAAGTTCCAATGGCGTCCGATTTTCCTTGTGCCTTGTGTTATTGCGCTCGTGTGCGCCGTTGCATTCGTTTCGTTCTTCAAAGAACCGCCCAAAGATATGGGGGCACAGGAAGTCGTGGGCGAATCTCACGTATTGAACCAGCCGCCGAAGGGATTTGTGGCGCTGTTCAACGGTAATGACCTGACGAGCTGGAAAGGATTGGTGGGCAGTCCGGTAACCCGGGCCGAGATGAGCCCGCAGGATTTGGCAAAGGCCCAGGTCAAGGCGGACGAGCAGATGCGCGCCCACTGGCAGGTGGTTGACGGTGTGCTGGTTTTTGACGGCAGGGGACACAGTCTCTGCACAGCGAAGGACTACGGCGATTTCGAGCTGCTCGTCGACTGGAAAATCGGAGCCGGCGGGGACAGCGGTATCTATCTGCGTGGCTCGCCGCAGGTGCAGATATGGGACCCGGCGCAGAGGCCGGAAGGCTCCGGCGGGCTCTACAACAATAAGGAAGGGCCCAGCAAGCCGTTGAAATGTGCTGACAATCCGGTTGGCCAATGGAACACATTCAGGATTATTATGACCGGCGAGCGCGTAACGGTGTACCTCAATGACGTGCTGGTGGTTGATGACGTGGTGCTGGAGAACTACTGGGAGCGGGACAAGCCCATCTACCCCGTAGGCCAGATAGAGCTTCAGTCCCACAGCAGCCAGCTGTATTTCAGAAACGTATTTATCCGTGAGATTCCACCGACTTAAAGATAAAAATTAAACGAACAGGGGGGTAGGGCTCCGTTACATCCGAATCGGTGAATTGTCATTGCGAGGCCGCAAAATGTGGCCGTGGCAATCTCGTGGTATCGAACGACGGAGATTGCTTCGGCCTAAAGGCCTCGCAATGACAAACTATCCTTTGAGCAGTGGGCTCCCGGGTTGCCATTTTGCAAAGCCTCCCCCCGGACGCAATCCCTGCTTTCGCAGGGACGAGCTTGCACCCGTGGAAACGGGTGGACGTTTGGGGACCCCAATAAATCGCAAAATGGGGCCCCTCCAAAATAATTCCGGCTTGGTTCAAATCAGGGTAACAAATGGGGTGGGTGTAGATATATAACGATTCCTGCCGATGTGAGGGGTAAGAGTAACAATTAACATTGCCCTTCAATCGAAAGGAATCGATATGATTACTAACAACATCGGCAGAAT
>JAUVYQ010000170.1 GCA_030603035.1 Phycisphaerae bacterium
ATGAACGTTAAGTTTTTATGTTTGAAAAAAGAGAAATCGTGATTTGATGAAAGGGGGGGGGTGATGTTGAAGAAAGAAAGAAAGAAAGAAAGATTAAAATAATGAAAATTTTGAAAAAATTTTAATTATTTTATTTTAAGATGAAGGTAAAAAAATTTTAAAATTTTGAAAAATTTTGGATGAATGATAAAAATAATTATAAAAAAAAATGTTTGAAGAGAATAAAAAAAAAAGGAAAAATTTTATAATGATAATTTTAATAATAATAATTTATGTAATTTTTATTTTTTGGAATTTTTTTATGAGATATTTTTTTAGATGTTATTTAATTGATGGTATCTGGTTTAATAAAAAATGGTTATTGAATTATGATTATGAAAAATTAAGTTATAAAATGAAATGTGAAGTAAATTATATAAATAAAAAAAGGGATGAGATTGAAAGTAAAAAAATTTGGAATAAAATAAAAATTGAATTATTTGAATAAAATTATCGAAGATAAATTGAAAAAATTTTTGATTTTTTTTTTAGATATTTTAACATTTTTTTTTAATTTTGAAAATTTTGAAAAACTTTGAAAATTTTTTTAGGAGAAGAAAGAAAGAAAGAAAGAAAGAAAAAGAAGCGATGGAAGGTCTTGCACGCGCTTTTTTTAGACTTTCATTCAATAAATTATCCCAACAAACCCCCCCCCCACGGCAATTTCACTCCGCCGTAGCCAAAATCGCGGCGCAGTCGCCTTCCGGTTCCCCGTTTTTTCCGCAGCCTCCATGCTGCTAGACAAAAAACGGGGACCCCACCAAAAGCCGACGAGCAACCGCAGACGATTGCTCAAAATTGCCTAGCTCAGCGGACCACTTCCAGAAGCGCACTACACCCCCCAAGACGGCCCGCTTAACCGGAAAGATCTTGGGCCGTAACCGGATACAGAGGGGGCGAGCGAGCTTCTGGAAGCGACCCACATCGCACCCCAATCTAACCAACCCACTAAACCCCCACCCACCACCCCAGAAAATCTCCATCGCTTCTCTTTCTTTCTTTCTTTCTTTCTTTCTTTCTTCAACATCACCCCCCCCCTTTCATCAAATCACGATTTCTCTTTTTTCAAACATAAAAACTTAACGTTCATTCTTTTCACACCCATCTCATCACCGGTTATATCTTCATTAACATATTATTTCGCCTTTAGCCGCCGCGCTCAGCTCAACATCCCGGCGCGGCGCCCGAAGCGCGCTTTTTTTACATCATCTTCAAATCATCATCAAATCAAAATCAAATCATCATCAAATCATCATCAAATCATTATTAAATCATCATTCAATCATCATTAACCCAAACATCCAACTATACACAACTTAGCGATAAACACGCGATTCCAAGGCGACCCTATGATTTCGTAACGTCCCCCCTCTATCCTGCCGGTTTTTCCGCGGATTTTTACCGCCCCCTAAGAAGGGGGCGGTACCTTCCGGATCGGCACCAGCCGATACAGCGTGTTTTTGTGATGTTTATTGTACGGCAGACGTTCGACCCACCCCTTTTTTGTCAACTCGTTCAAGGCCACCCGAACCGTCGGCCGGCTCAGATGGCAGAACTTTTTGAGACTGTGAATCGTAAAAAACGGCAAGGTGCCCCGGGCCGGAGCACCTCGCCATTTCCAGATCAGAACATGAATTTTGAACGCGGAGAGGCTCAGATCCGTCAGGGCCCGGTTGAGCCTCTCCGAGTTTGTCGGGCTCCGGGCCCTGTATTCTCCAGGCCGACGATCCTCGTCGTCCTCGCGAAGGTCCTTGACGTCCCGTTTCCGACGGGACCCGGAGTCAAGGACCCCTGGTACCAAATCTCCGATCGGCACCTCGCCCACCCCCCTTCCCGGCCCGAATTCGGCCGTCTCCGCCGCCTCCCTGGCATATTCAGCCCCGATCCGAGCCAATCTTTCAGTTCGGCTCTCCACAGACTCACCCTCCAGGCCCCGTCCAATCCCTCACCAACACCACCGGCAACCCCTCTCTCATCTGCTCTTCAGCCTTTTGCACCTCCCCGGCCCGCTCTCGAAATTCCCTCTCTAGATCTTGAACCTCCGAAAACTCCAACCCCATCGGCCGTAACATATTCCGAACAGCCACCACCAACCGCACACTTCTCACCAACGCCACCCGAACATTTTTTATATCCAACTCAAACATGCGTCCACCTACCTTTCCCGAAAAATACCACTGCAAAAATCACCTCAAGAACGATCCACACCACCATAAAAATCACTCCACGCATTTTCACCTCCTAGCTAGTGTACGGTGGACGAACACCACAATCCAAATCTCCGGGCAAAGCGTGCGAATCACCGAGCAGGAAACATCTACGTCCCGACATGAGCCAGACCCGACAAGGAGTGTCCAGCCGAAACGAGATCTCCGCTCGATGGATAATCGCACGCCCCGTCCCTGGGACCTCCAGTCCCAGAACGAACCTTTGCCCGGATAACCGAGGGAAAAAGCCCCTTTCAATGCATCCGTCCGCGAGATCCCAAATGTCTTGGGTAGTCATGTCGGGCCTGGACCTCCGGGAATTACCCTAACCCCCTTATCGACCAGGTCAAATAAAAACTTCAAAAAATCTTCCATTCTCATATTGACAACCACAAATGTTTGGACCTACAATACCCCAAACTCTCTCTCACTCTCTCGAAAGGAGATCCCCATGGCCATTTTCGTCCCCATCCTCGGTTCAATGCGTGGCTCCGTCGGAAATAACACCTGGAGCCACAACCGCGGCGGCGACTACATCCGCCGACGTGTCGCCCCCACCAACCCCAACTCCGCCCGCCAACAAACCATGCGCACCATGCTTGCCGACTTCGCCGCCAACTGGTCCCGCGGACTCACCCCAGCCCAACGGGCCCTTTGGAACGTCTGGGCCGGCAACCAACCCAAAGAAGGACCACTCGGTAACTCCATCAACCTCACCGGCATCAACGGCTACATCTGGTGCAACACCCACATCGCCGACGCCGGCGACGCCCCCCGCACCAACCCGCCCATCTTCGTAGCGCCCGACCCCCGCGATACCATGACCGTGGACATCTCCGCCGCCAACACCGCAGACGTAACCTTCACCGCCACACCACTCGCCGCCGGCCGCCGAATCGTAATGTTCATGAGCCTGCCCCAATCTGGAATGGCCAACCCCAACTTCAAGCAATGCCGCATCGTCGGCTACTCCGGACTCGCCCAGGCCAGCCCTTGGGCCGCGACTCTCCCCTTCGGTGTCCAATCCGGCGACCAAGCCGTATTCTTCGCCGCAACTTACGAGTCCCTCACCGGTCTATTCAGCGGATTCCTCCGCCACGTAGACGCAGCCGACTATTGACCTGACCATCTGCCAGGGCGCCCGACTCTCTCTCCGACTTTCGGGCGCCCACCTCTACCAAACAAGGACTCCCCCACATGGCCAAAAACGACAAACCAAAAAACGTAACCATCCGCGGCGGTGTCAACGTCGCCCCCACCGACACCAAAACACCCCGCGGCCGACCACCCAAACCACCGCCGCCCGACGAACCAACCGAGTAACCTATGGGCAGCCTGATCAATCTCGGAGACAATCCTAATATCCAAAACTTTCCCGGCGCCCGCTTTGTCATCACAAACAATGTACCCAACACCCAATGCGCCGAAGCCCGCATCGAAAGCACCACCGGCCTAACCAACATCGCCCCCGCCCGCATCGAAGACGCTGGTAAATTCGCCGGCTTCGCCCTCACCGGTAAATGGTGCACCATCACCGAATCCACAGGCCCCGTCACCGGCACCTTTCAAATCACCAGCAACACCCAGGACCAAATCACCTTCGCCGACCCCCTAGGCGTCGACGAAACCGTCACCTATTACGTCCATGACGGCGGAACCCTCGAACTCACCCGCGATATCGAATCCTTCGCCCAATTCATCCACGACGCCGGCCGCGCCTACACCATCAAAGGCGGCAAACTCTACACCGACATCCCACCTGGCCTCCTTCAACCCGCCTGTACCATCACCTTTGACCCTTTGACCTGATTTGTTAAAATAGGCTACGCTCAGACTGCCCCACCTTCAACGATCGGAACCCAACCCATGCCATACCATCAAACTTTTCTACGCTGTTCTCAAAAAACCGCCGCCATCCTTTTCATCTTCATCGGCTCCCTCTTCTGCCTGGCCGGCTGTGCCCAACTCTACAAATTCATCGGACTCACCGAAGAACAAACCCAGGAACAACTCGCCGAGGACCAGAAAACCATGATCCGAACCATCACCCTCACCCGAAACACCGCAGCCGACATCATCACCACCGCCCTCGCCGGAATCGGCACTATCGCCAGCGGATTTCTCGCAAAATGGCTCGGCACCGAACGTAAAATCACCAAGGCCATGATCATCGGCATCGAAAACACCGACTCAAACCTACTCAAAAAAAACGTCAACACCCAAGCTCACAAACTCCGCATCGAGCCCCAACTCCACAAACGCGTCAAATCCCTAACCTAAAATGGCCACCATCGTATTTTTAGACGGCGTCGATCCCATCACCGGCAGCCGACGTGGTGTAACCTTCGACGTCAGCCAAGCTGGGGCGATAGCCAAGCGTCGCCCCAGCCCGGTTAACCACCAAACCAACCTCCGAATGAAAATTCGCACCTACCTCAAACAAACCAACCAATATTATTGGAACCTCACCGCCGGACAAAAAACAGCCTGGTCAAACCTCGCCGCCCAGGAAGGCATCACCGGACCCTGGGGCATGAAAAAATGGCAGGCCGGCTGTGCCATGTTTTTCTCACTAGAACTCAACGCCCTGATCGCCGGCGACGGCCTCTACGCCAACCATCCCCCACACAACCCCACCCTCCCCCCTACCTGGCTGACCCTCACCAGAATCGACAAAGACACCATCCGCGTAACCTTCAACCCATCCGCCGCATGGAACACCAACCGCATCTACCTCCGCCAAGCACTCCCAGGACCCGGCATCCGGCGCTGGAGTTTTTACGATGGATACATCGCCCAATACTCCGGACTCGGGCCGAACTCTCCCTTTGACTTCACAACACATTTTCAACATCTTGCCGGATGG
>JAUVYQ010000195.1 GCA_030603035.1 Phycisphaerae bacterium
CTTGCCATCTGCCTGATTCCACTGTAACACGACATGATTTCCTGCTTCTAGTCCGAGCGCTATTCTCACCGGCCGAGGTACAACCATCACTACTGAGTTGGCTTGTCGATACAATTTTGAAATAAAGTAGCTTCCTGCCATAATTTTGTCCCCTTCAAATATTGATTATATTTATTATGCGGTGGGTGGCTACCCCCGTCAAGTGTTTTCTTCAAAAAAATCGAGGTCGAAAAAAATGCCAAACCCCTTAGTAGGAACGAATCATCTGCTTTTGTCAAGCCTAATCTAAATAATTATCGGCCCCATTCGTTGAAACACTAAATCACCCTAAATCCATTTAAAGTCAACACTTACGACAGCAAAAATTTTTTTCGTTCGCAAATCCTTTCTATACCTGCCACTTAGCATTTGTCTTGACTATAGCCAAAAAGATTTTTCTTGATTATTCCAAAATATGTGTAAAATTTGTCGTTCAAGCCTTCCAGGCTAAACCGACCTAACGAAAGGGCAAAAGTCAGTCAGGCTTAGGGCATCTACACTAAGCGCCAGCAATTGAGGTTAATTCAAAAAGATTGATATCTTTAAAGAGACCGTCCAGACATTGGTCAAGGGGTCTTGTTCAGTCCCTTGTAAAACCAGCTTCTGGTTTTATTTTTTGGGCGAATTTTTTTTGTTGTTTATAGATTTGCCACTACAACAACCCCCAGCCGTTCGCATTCAGGCACCACATCTTCATCGACCGTATCGCAAACAATCACCGGCCAGGTCTCTCTAGGTGGCTCGTACTCCTTTACGAAGAGACCCTCATAAACGAGTACCTGGCCGATGGCAAAGTGCATGGCTAAGGGCTTAACTTCAATAACCCAGAACACCCCATCCACAAGAGCAACCACATCAATACGTTTCCGAGTAAGGCCGCGAGCAATGCGAGCGTTAATGGAATCGTCATCCCAATCGCCTTTAACCTCAGCGCCCACGTGTACGTCATACCAAACCTCTTTAATATCAAAATCGCCCGACTCTAAGAATCGGGTCCATACCGCAGTGTCCTCTCCGAGCATATGCGGATACGCCGGCTGTATTAGTGGCCGCCTGCCAGGCCCGAGACTACCCAATCCGGCACCTCCCGCGGAAAAGCGCTTATCAGAATACCCGCCGAGAACTCTCTATATCCAGTCCCATTATTTGTCGTTATCGCCATCACAAGCCTTTTGCCCTGCGGCTCTACAAAGTTTCGTATTCCCATCACAAACACTGGCTCTCCGCCTTGACTCCATATTTCGTTAAAAAAACTCGGATGGCCCATCCCAGGAAAAACTCTCTGTAGCTCTGCGCATGAATCGCCATTGTACGTCTGTTTCGCTCCCATCCTGTACGTTACCTCCCAAGATGTCATTGCTTCTTGTCTTCCTGAACAATAGAATCCCCACACAACCATCCTGTTTGGAAGCGCTTCATCTGCTATTACAAAGTCCGCACCCGGGCCGTCTTTCCCTGATATCATTCCAATAAAATATCTCCTTCCGAAAACAAAGTCCGGCAACTGCACTATTTTGTCTAACGACCATTTCGAGATATCCATGTCACTACCTCACTTTCAAACCTTATTATGTGCAAGCCATCCCGCCATACTTGTCGGCAGCCCGCTTACGACCAAAAATATTGTTGCTGAGGCGATTCCCGTCAGAATAAAAAACCCCGCCACAAATTTCAATCCTCCGGTTACTAATCCATGCCTCAATGGTATCTGTGCCAGGTTCCCCAGCTGGTCATCTATTCTTATGTAATTCGGCCCTGCATGAGCCTCTCCAAAGTGCGGCAGTATTTCTGCCGCCGCATCCATCTCAGCCGCATTCGCCGGTACAGTCGCTCGTAAGCCTACTCTTTGTAGGCTGTTTGTTGCAGTGTCTTTATAGCAAAACCATCCAATCGACCAAATACAACAGGGATCCGGCAACGCTATATCTGAAATCCCAAAATACCACGTCGAGCCTGTTGTCGCTTTTATAAAGACACTAATTATCTGCCTGTTCGGAAAACACCAATCAGGCAATCGCATTCTTTGATCTACTGTCCAGCCTGAAACGTCCATTCAACCCTCCGATATCTCGAAGCTAACCCAAACCCTGAATCCCTTTATGTCCGTTAGGCTCTCTGCCACCGCACCGAACCTCCTCCCTGATCCCTGGTAGAACCTCATCATGTCCCAGTGAAACTTGTCTCGAATGCCTGAATAATAAAAACCAGGCTTTGGCCCTCCGTAATTTCTTATAATTGGATCCCACTCTGTAGCTATCTTTTCACCATCAACCTTTTGGTCCGTACCCGTACTGATGTTAACGAATGCACTACAAACCACATCAACATCCATGTTCAGGATAACCAGGTCAACGCCCAAAAGCCAAACCCTGTTCCCTATGGGCGGTGATACTGCATAGTCTTCCTCACCAATGCCGGCAGGCACTTGTAGCGTCAGGTTGATCACTCTCGAATACGCCGGCTTCGGATGCAGTCGCGCTACCTCCGCCTGCTGGTTACGAGCTACTACTATCTTTGCCATCTATACCCAACACCCAGCAAATTACATCGGCAGCGAAATCGTCCCAGGGGTTCTCTGTCTTTGCCGCTTCGACCCTAAAGTTCTTTGCGAATTTTATCATCTCCTGCCTCAAAGGCGCCGAGATCGATGCCAACAAATTCGGTAACAATCTTAACAGCCACTTCGTCCAATCCATGTCACTACCCCTTTCATCGAGTAAAAACGTACACCTATTCTGTGGACGTGCACCGTATTGGTAGCAAGTCCTTGAGTTCGTCCCTTACAGAGGGTTCAACTCTCAATGTCACCGTCTATCTAGCGCTAACTGCAACCACTTCGCATGGAATTACTCTAACAGGGTTCAGATCTCCTGCCGTTATTCTGATATTAAGGTCTTTTGCATCATCGGTGCGCAGAATGTGGACCCCATCGCGTCTTACATCAAACGGAACAAGCAAATGATTCGCCAGCACATGGTTTTCAGGCTTTACGGATCCGGTGTCCATGTATTGAGCATACGTAGCCGCATCAGTTTGGTGTTTATGCCCTTCCCAGTACCCGGGTGCAGCACGCATACGCCCCATCATGTTGTGCAGCGTTTCAAAGTATGATCTCGAATACATGAACTCTGAGTTATTCTTCCTTACCTCGACTTCCTCTATCGTCACCGTTGCAGCATCGACAAGTGGTATCGTTGTTCCCCAAAGTACAATATCCGATATCTGATTGCCGATAGGAAGTTCAACATCGAATTCACCCGTTTTAGTTGGCGTTACCGATGAAGATGTTACCTTCAAAAATCTCTCAGGGTGCGCATCCGGCAATTCCACACCTTCGATCTTTAAACTCACTCCATCTATCTCCGTAAATGAGCTTGCCCAGGTAATTTGAATTACCAGCTCACCTCTCGATGTCGATGGGTAACATTCGATAGGTGAATACAATTGCCGGCCAAACGGGACCAGGTACGTAAACGACCTGAGCTCGTTGTCATCGCCTAATGCGTTTATGCCCCACGACTCGAAATCGCATACCAACAGCCCAACTGCAAGCATGTCTATTCCGTTTGTCGAGAACACACCAGAACCCTTGTAAAGAACCTCCAGCTTGCTTATCATTGCTGCTATGTTCGCAAACGACAACTGAGTATCAGCCGCGTTTTGAGCAAACTTTACAGTTACCAGCAAATGCGATAGAGGTGACACCGGCAAATCGTAACTTGGGCTTGTGTTCGCCGTCACTGATTCGTTAGGTACTACAACGCTATGCGTAAACATTAAACATCACCTCCTTTTTACCAGCCAGCCGGTACTGGCGCTGTTGGTTGCGAGTATGTTTGGACCCCTCCGGACGTACCTCGAGCATCCGCAGTTTGCATCATAATCCGGTCAATCGCAGCCACTCTTTCCAGGTTCCTCGG
>JAUVYQ010000129.1 GCA_030603035.1 Phycisphaerae bacterium
ATCAGAATCCTTTTTACCTCTGCCGGTATTCGCTCAAACGGTATCGATTTACTGATGCCCATATTCCTGCAGAACCTTTTAATCAGCCGGTTATAGAAAATATTCATTCTTTTGCCCCCCTTGCGCCAGGCATCGATAGCGTTGTTTTCCAGCGAGATACTCTTGTCCTGGACAATCAGGTCAGGGTCAAATTCCAGAATCGTCCCCAGACCATCGCAGCTTTTGCAGGCGCCATACGGACTGTTAAAGCTAAAGAGCCGGGGCGATAACTCCTCAAGCGATGCCTGGGGGTGCTTAGGACAGGCAAACTTTTCACTGTATATAACATCTTCGGCCAACTTTGCGCCTTTCGGTTTATGCTCTTCGCCGCCCTTTTCCGTCTTCTGTACCAGCACCAAAAGTATTCCTTGGGATAATTTTAGCGCCGTCTCCACCGAATCAGCTAACCGAATGCGAACCGAATCCTTGATGACCAACCTATCGACAACCGCTGCAATATCGTGCTTTTTGTTCTTGTTCAAAGGCGGGATCCGCCCGTTGGCGGACACATCATAGATACCGCCATCAACGCGCACACGAACAAAGCCCTCGCGTTGTATGCCGGCAAAAATGTCTTTGTGCTCGCCTTTTTTGCCGCGAACCAGTGGGGCACAAATTGTTATTCTCGTGTCCTGCGGCCAGGCAAGTATTGACTCTACTATCTGCGAAGAGTGCTGGCTCGTAATCTCTCTGCCGCATACCCAGCAGTGCGGCTGACCGACACGGGCAAAAAGCAGTCTGAAATAATCATAGATTTCAGTTGTGGTAGCCACCGTCGAGCGCGGATTGCGCGAGCCGCCTCGCTGCTCAATCGCAATAGTAGGCGGCAGACCCGTGATGTCGGCCACCGCCGGCTTTTGCATCTGCTCAAGAAACTGCCGGGCATAAGTACTGAGCGACTCGACATATTTTCTCCGCCCCTCGGCATAAATGGTATCGAAGGCAAGTGAGCTTTTGCCCGAGCCGCTTATTCCGGTAATGACCACAAGTTTATCACGCGGAATGCTCAAGCTGACGTTCTTGAGATTGTGTTCCGCCGCCCCTGTAATCCTAATCGCTTTTTCCGTTCGCTGCGCCATATTACTTTCTCGCCGGTATAGCTAACGCTTCCGCGAAAAATCCGCAATAACCCAAACTAATCATTGTAACAAAACTACACAAAAAGACGAGATATTTTTCATAGAGAAGAAAACCTAAAACGGGGATAGACTATGGCCAAACAGCACTTTTTCGGACGTAACCCGAAAATGTAATCTCGCGATTGCAGCAGCTTATATTATCGGCAAAAACACTGCCCATTAACCTTATACTAATTTAATACTAAAATATTTACATTTAGTATTTGACAGAAAACGAACATCACTATATACTAAATTTTAACAAATTAGCATATAATTAGTATATTCATAACTCTTTGGTATTACAGAGGATAGCGCAATGAAAATGCCCAAAACGCCACCCAACGAGAAAAATCTTTGGGAACAAGTTAAAAAAAACCCTGAACGCTTTGAACTCATTTTTGGAGCAAGTTCCAGCCCGCTAGTTAAAGGGAAATACCTCCATTGGGACAAACTACCTTTTTACTCACCTCCGCAAGGTCTCTCCCACGAAGAGTGGTGGTTTGCCTTGAAGATACGCCGACGCAACTTGTTCAAGCAGCTACCGCTGCTTGACAAAAAGGGAGAGCCATTTAAATATCTTGAGGTCGATCCAATCCCAGAAAGGCTGCACAAGATCGATCAAGGTGCTGGAGGTTTCATTCAGATGCCTGATCAAATCACAAACCCTTACACCAAGGACCAATACTATGTGGGTTCTCTGATCCAAGAGGCGATTACGTCAAGTCAGCTCGAAGGGGCAGCTACCACCCGAAAAGTTGCCAAAGAGATGATTCGGACAGGCCGGCCTCCTCACGACCGAAGCGAGCAAATGATACTCAATAATTTCAAGACCATGCAGCAAATAGGAAAACTCAAAGCCGAGCCTTTATCTAAAGAGCTTGTGTTAGAGATTCACCGAATGATTACAGACAAAACATTGAAAGATTCATCTGAAACGGGCCGATTCCGCAGGGCCGATGAACGTATAGTCGTTGGTGATATGTACAACGAGGTATTCCACGACCCACCCCCAGCCGAACAACTTGAAGATAGGATAACTGCTATGTGCGACTTCGCGAACAGCAAAAGCCCTGCAGGATTTATTCACCCTGCAGTTCGCTCTATGATTCTGCACTTCTGGCTGGCCTACGACCATCCCTTTGTCGATGGCAACGGCAGAACAGCCAGAGCTTTATTTTACTGGTCGATGCTGCGACATGGCTTTTGGCTCTTCGAGTTCATCTCCATCTCGCAGATTATTCTCAAGGCACCTATCAAATACGCGCGTGCTTTCTTATACACAGAGACGGATGACAACGACCTAACTTACTTTATTCTCTACCACCTCGAAGTAATTCGGCGCGCAATAGGCCAACTCCACGAGTACATCAGACGTCGAACCGAGAGGCTTCAAGCAGTCGAACGCGAATTGCGAGGTGTTGCCACGCTGAATCATCGGCAACGTGACTTAATTAGTCACGCTCTGCGGCATCCTCATCACAAATACACAATTAAGTCCCATCAAATAAGCAATAACGTTGTTTATCAGACAAGCCGACTCGACTTGTTTGATTTGGAGAACCGTGGGCTGCTTAAAAGCGAAAAGATTGGAAAAACGTGGTATTTCACGCCGGTAAATGGCCTTGAAGAAAAACTGGCTGAATTACCATAAAGGCCGTTATGCAAACAAAGGATTTACATAGCTGGAATTTGTCTTATTCAGAGGCGCGAGACTGCCAGAAGAATCTCGCCTCAAAAGTGCAATTTATCTCACTAAAAAAACAGCCAAAACTAATCGCCGGTATCGACTGCGCCTTTAGCAAAGACGGCAAAAAAATCATTGCTGCCGTCGTAGTGCTAAAGCCGCCGGATTTCGTCCCCGCAGAAACAACAAGTGCCGTCCAAAAAGTTAGTTTCCCCTACATCCCCGGCCTGCTTTCTTTTCGCGAAGCTCCGGTCTGCATCGCCGCCGTAGAGAAACTTAAAACTGAGCCGGATTTGTTTATCATCGACGGCCAGGGTATCGCCCATCCTCGCCGACTTGGTCTCGCGGCACATCTGGGCCTGTTTTTCGATAGGCCAACCATCGGCTGCGCAAAAAGCAGACTAACCGGAACATTCCAAGACCCTCCGCTGGAAAAAGGCACATATACGCTGTTAAAGGACAAAAAACGCACGAAGCAGAATACGCAATACGCAATACGCGATACGAAATACGAGGTTATCGGTGCAGTAGTTAGAACACGTACCAATGTGGAGCCGGTTTTTGTTTCCGTGGGCAATAAGTGCCTGCTAAAAGATGCGATTGAAATCACCCTCGACTGCACAACCAAATATCGTCTGCCGGAACCTACCCGCCTCGCCCATCAACTGGTCAGCAAACTAAGGCTAAAAGCTTAACCAAAATTGGTGATTGGTAACTTTTGAGCAGCAACCATTTAACCACTCACCATTTAACTACTCACCATTTTGTTCCTCCGATTAGTGCGAAGAGGCGTAATCTCTAAGGACGCGCAGATTTTCGAGCGGGGTGTCACGGACCACTTCACAACCGGCACCAATAATAAAATTGCCGCCGGCCTGATTATGACACTGTTCTATCGCTTGATATATTTGCTCTTCCGTGCCGTTCCGCAGGACCGACACCGGGTCAATATTGCCCAGCAGCACCTGGGCCGGACCCATCTTTTCCCGAGCCTCCGAAACCGGGGTAAGATAGTCCAGGTCGATAATTCCACAGCCAAGACGTCCCATACCTGCCAGAATGCTTCGGGTGTCACCGCAGATGTGCAGGCGAACAACGGCGCCAAGCGAACCTACGCCGTCTATCAATTTCTTTTCATAGGGCCAGACAAATTCTTCATATAGTTGAGGCCCAATAAGAGAGGCAGCAGCGTCCCCGATGCCCATCACGTCAACGCCGGCTTCAATTTGATACCTGGCGAAGCTCAATTCCATTTCAATTACAAATTCGAACAAATCACGGACGAACGCAGGGTCCTCATAGAAATCCATCATTATCGCGCTGATGCCGCGAAGGTCGGCGCCTTCAGCACAAGGGCCTTCAATCCAGCCTTCGATAATTTTATCGTCACCTACTTTATCCTTAAAAAGCGCAGCCGCTTTGACCCTGTCGTGCATTCGCCCGCCGCCAAGAACAGCAGGCATTTTCAGATTAGCAAGTTTGGTTTTATCGGCCAGCAATGCGTTTTGATTATCTATGGCCGGCGGAGAATCCTTTGCATAGATGATTGAGGCCCCACAATCTGCCGCCTCACGGGTAGGATCGGATATACACGATACATGGTCGATATCAAATTCTTCAGCTACCTTTAATTGTCCCTCGACCAAAATCCTGTGGTCCATCACATAGTCATAGTACTCCTTGCCGATGCGATCACAGGCAAACTGCATTGTGATAGGCATAAAAGGCAAATGGTCTACTTGTCCGCCTTTGAGCAGTGTAAAAACACGTTCTCGGCCGGTTATACGTTTCTCCTTCATAATCTTCGACCCGCATATTATCTCATCATAGGCGCGGCAGGGAAATTATTACTCCAAATGGAGACGGCTGGAGAAATGATTATTGATAAAGGATTAATGATTAATCAAAGCGCGGAGAGGAAATTGTTAAATAATCATTCATCAATAATCACTAATCGTTTTCAACCCTACTTACCTGAAACAACCTTAGCCGATTTTATTACCACCGGCTCAACGGGAACATCGTCCATACCCATCCGAGTCGCTGTTTTCACAACTGCGATTTTATCCACCATCTCCATACCTTCGATAACTTTCCCAAATACCGCGTACCCGTGGTTGCGATTCTCAACATAATTCAGAAAGTCATTGTTTTTATGATTGATAAAGAATTGGCTGGTAGCGCTATCAGGATTACCCGGTATCTGGCCCATTGCAATGGTGCCTCGGTCGTTTTTCAGTCCGTTGCCGGCTTCGTTGACAATCGGCTCATGCACTACTTTTCGCTTCATATCAACCGTGAACCCACCACCCTGTATCATAAAGTCCGGTATCACCCTGTGAAATATGGTCCCGTCGAAAAAACCTTCCTCCACATACCGAAGAAAGTTCTTTACCGTAACCGGTGCAGCTTCCTCGTTAAGCTCAATAACTATGTCCCCCATACTCGTTTCCAGTCTCACCTTCTTCGGCCCAATATCCATATCCTTCGGCTCCTTACTTGCCTTCCTACTGCAGCCGGTCATCAAAGCCACAGCCATCAATAATGCGCAAAACCAAAACTTGCGAATCATACGATACTCCTCCCAAAACCACAATTTTTATAAATACAGCGTTTAGTTTTTTCTACCTGTGGCAGAGCTATACGCCATACGCCATCCGCCATCCGCTATGTGCTATGTGCTATGTGCTATACGCTATTTTCTCCTTCCACTTGTGTTTTTTGACCGAGGCCAGAATCTTCTGGGCACATTGCAGTGCAGCCAGGCCCTCCTCGGCACTGACCTCAGGCGTAAGCGCTCTATCCACAACGGCCTGCAGAAAAGCCTCCTGCTGCAGACGCACCGGCTCTTTATCATCTATGTCAAGCTGCTCGACGTGCAATAAATCCGGCCAGTTCACTGTCGTCAGGTCAAAATCCCCGGCGTCTTTGTGCTCTTGTATCCACTTGACAACGTTAATATTTGGGTCAGCCTTAATGATAATCCCGCTCTTTTTAAGATAATCCACACTCAAATACGCCTGCCGACTGAAGACCCTCACTTTTCTTTGAGTTTTCAGAGCCAGTCTCGAAGCGGTAATATTCGCAATACAGCCGTTCTCAAAAACAATCCTCGCATTGCAGATATCTTCGTTCTCATCAATGACATTAACGCCAACGGCATCTACCTTCTTAACCTTGCTTGCCGCTAAAGACAGAATAATATCTATATCGTGTATCATCACATCCAGCACAACCCCGATGTCGGTCGAGCGGAACGGATATGGACTGACGCGGTTGGCCTCGATAAACTTCGGTTCGATATCGAGCCTTTTGATCGCCTGCACAACCGGATTGCAGCGCTCGGAGTGACCTACTGCCACAACGCTGTTATTTTTTTTCGCAAGGGACACAATCTTTCTGCCCTCTCTGACATTTGCAGCCAACGGCTTTTCAATCAGCACCGCAATCTTGTTTTTGATAAATATTTTCGCCAATTTCAGGTGTGTAACTGTCGGAGTCGCTATCGTTACCGCATCAACCCCGTTAAAAGTCTCTACCAAAGACCTGCCAGTCCCCCTTATCCACGAACTTTTAACGGGGTCAACACTGACCAGGACATCCGCACAATCGGTAAAGGCGCAACATCCATATTGATTGGCCAGGCGCTCTGCTTTGCCGGCGTCTATATCAACGACGGCAACAAAATCGCTCTGCGGCAGCTGGTCATAGACCTTGGCGTGTATCGTCCCCATTTTGCCCGCCCCCACAACAGCAGTACGTATCTTATCCATTTTAGTTCCCAGTGTACCAGGTTATCAGGCAGCCTGATTCCCTGATGTCCTGATGTTCCGATTCCCTACTAATCCCGTCTAAACGTCTCGAGATATCTGCCAAACTGATGCTCGCTGCTTCTGGTTATCGCATCAATCATCGCCTGAACATTTTCATCAAGCCCATCCTCCTGGGCCAGGGCCTTTGCATTCTCCAGCAGTGTGCCCCCCTGGCGGTAAAGCTTCTTGTACGCCTCGAATATTTTCTGCTGCTGCTGCTCACTCAAACCTGCTCGCACCAGGCCCCGCTTATTAACGCCCCGAGCCATCGACGGATTATGACCGCTGACAACCATAAATGGCACAACATCGTGATTAATCCCGGCAAGGCCCGCTGCGAAGCTCCATTTGCCAATTGTAACAAAC
>JAUVYQ010000036.1 GCA_030603035.1 Phycisphaerae bacterium
TCTGTGGCTATATTTTTTTGTGACTTTTGTGCCTTTTCGTGGCCAAACAAATCAACGTCAATCCGTGTTAATCCGTGGTTAAATATTATTGAATTCTCTTTGCCCTCTGAGTGCTCTGTGGCTAATTCTTATCCTGAAATCCGTGAAATCTGTGGCTATATTCTTTTGTGACTTTTGTGCCTTTTCGTGGCCAAACAAATCAGCGTCAATCCGCGTTAATCCGTGGTTAAATATTATTGAATTCTCTTTGCCCTCTGAGTGCTCTGTGGCTAATTCTTATCCTGAAATCTGTGAAATCTGTGGCTATATTCTTTTGTGACTTTTGTGCCTTTTCGTGGCCAAACAAAATCCGTGGTAATCCTGTTAATCCTGTCTAAAAGATTCTCCGCGTTCTCAGCGTTCTCTGCGTTAAATCCGTGCTAATTTATGCCATAGGTATCTGCGTCTAATTTTTTCTTTATGTTCTCGGTGTCCTCTGTGGCGAAAAAATCAGTGAAATCTGTGGCAAATAATTTACTTCTGACTTCTGTCTTCTGTCTTCTGTCTTCCGCCCTCTGTGGCTTACCAATTTTCAATCAAATCTGCGGGTAGTTGTCGACAAAAATCGAAAAATCGAAAAAATTTTTATCTCCTTTTCTCACATCGAGTTACTCCTGTTTATCCTGTCAAAAAAGCACCAAATCTCGACTCAAACGCGCAGGTTCGCCCAATTATAGAGGGACGTCTTTTTTTGCCCCCGGCTGCCCTGGTTTTCGTATCAGCAGATACACGCAAAAATAAGTTCAACGTGAAAAGGTAAAAGTACGCTAAAACAAGATTATGAATATAGTTACGAAAATTCGTGTTAATTTATGCTTATTGAGTTATTTATGGCTAACAAGAACCGTTTTTAGCTGGCTTCTGAAAAAGGCCGTTTCGATGGCCTTGTGGACGAAGGCAAGTCTCTGTGGCAAAAGCTCGCTTTCAGAACAGAGTTTGCCGAGAACACCAAGCTGGCAAAAACAAAATCAGTGTAATCTGCGCAATCTGCGATTCAATATGTTTGTGCCTTTGCCCCTTTGCTCCTTTGCCCCTTTCTTCTTTGTGCCTTTGTGCCTTAGTGGCATCTCTACATCTGTAGAGAACGCTCTACAAATCGCACCCTTTTTATGCAAAACAAACCCAATTTGCAAAAAAGTCAAATGAACGTAAATCTATATAATACAACGGATTATGAAAATAAATGGCAGCGGAAAGTCCGAAAAAACAAACCCAATTCAAACCCAATCAAACCCAATCTCCGAAAAGCCAAAATGAATGTAAACTCACTTATAACAAAGGATTACAGAAAAAAAGATGATTTCGCAGTCCGAAAAAACAAAGCCAATACAAAGCCAATACAAAGCCAATCAAAGCCAATTCCCCAGCGCGATACACAATACGCAATACGAGATACGAGATACGAGATACAAACCCAATCAAACCCAATGGGCATTAGAGGCAAAAATTTGTCTGGCAATTTTAAACCGGCGCAAACTTTACTTTATCAACTATTGTTTCCTTTTTATCCGCTTAATACGTGTCTTCATGTTATCACTTATAACGTATCCCAAAAATCCGTGATAGCTTTCCTTATGTCATCCCATAGTGGGCCAATATTATCTATTAACTCCAACATCTTCTCGCCTTTGAGTTGAAAACCATATCCACTTACGAATCGATGTCTAAAATTTCTATACTGGTGCAATTTCTCTACTATACTTTGACTAAATATTGCCGCCTTTCCTTCAGGTGGACTGCATGACAAAACTATAAGTTCTTTATGCCAACTCTCTCCTTTCGGCATAGTCTGATAGTATTCTTTGCTTACACGCTTTAAGATATTTTCTACACCATTATAGAAATTCATCAAATAAGTCCCCATAGCGGGTTCTATACAATGGTCCTTAACCTGCGAATCAAACTTATTTCTAACCTCGTATAGCCTCTCTAAAGTCTCTTCTATAGCCCTGGCCTCATCGAGTACATCTTCATATAATTCCTTATATTGCTTCTTCATACACCACCTGTCCCTTAGATAAAACTCTTTTATAGAGATGTTCTCTTATATCATCCAAATCGATTATATCAACTTCATCAGCCACTGCCATTGATACCTTACCATAATATTTGAAAAACTCTCTGGGTTTGATACCACTAACCGCGATATCAATATCCCGGGCGGATTCTATATCTTCAAGACACGAACCAAATAACAGCACTCTTTTTGCCCCAAACTCTTTACTAATACTGGCAATTTTCTTTAATTCTCTCTCCAGAATTTCCTTTTTCATTACTCCTTAACTCCTTACCTCATAAGTCGTTCCTTTGACTTCATAACGCTGTAAAATCGGAAGAATTTTTCTTTTTATTTGCTCAATATGTGCCTTCACGTTATTACCTTATCCACCATTTTTTTATAGCGCTTCCAGTATAGGAGAGGTTTTTGCGAAGCAAAAATTTGGGTGAGTGGAGCGAATCACAAAGCCCATGCTAGCCGCAGTGCAATTTCCAACATCCATACAACCATCCTCAATTGAATTTTACTGGAAATCCTTTTTTCTTAAATAAACGACCATCTGCAGTTTTTATAAAGACATAGCCTGGTGTTTTACCGTCCTTTTTGAGCTCTTCTATAAAGCTCTTTTTTGAAACCCAGAGTGTGTATGATTCACCTTCCTTCAATCTATGAGGAAGTGGTGCTTTAACTGGAGGAGAAGCACTGAGGTAACCACCTTCTTTATAACCAACGCCCCACATAGTTATAGTAACAGGCCTACGAGAACGATTGCTTGCGGTCACAATTATAAGTTCCTCCGTAATTGAAATCTTGGTGCCTTCTTGTGCTGTCAATTCTTTTAATCCTTGAAGGTCAAGTAGTAAACCAGAGAGAGCTTGAGGATATTTCTCATTTGTTGCTGTAGCAAGTACACCTTCATAGCATTTTACCTGAATATGAGGCCCATCCCGAATTACCAAATAAATATTCCAACTGAAAACAATAGTAGCCAGAATCGCACCGTAAATTGCTGTAATCTCAGGCCATCTCATACGTCACCTTTTCCTCTGAAAATCGCATTACGGCTAACTTAAAATAATCGAAATAGTTCGCTTATGCATAATTATAAGTGTATCTTATCCAAATGCAATTATTTATTTTTGATCCGAAGGCCTGCGATGACAGCAGATTGCCACGTATCGCTTTACGATGATCGGAATGCCAAAATTAGATCCCCGCCTGCGCGGGGACTTCCACTTCGCTCCAGCTTAACTTCGTGCCTGGTCGAGGATGAGGTCTTTTACTTTCTGGCTGGGCAGGTTAAGTGCGCCATAAGCAGAAGCGGCGGCACTGCGCAAATCCGGGTCAATTTCCTGCGAACCAACTAATCCATAAATGGCGTCTATCATTTCGTTATTAAGCAGATTGGCGTTAAGTTTCGCCGAGATGGCCAGAGAATCAAACGCCGTTATTCGAACATCCATATCGTTGGTTTCGGCAAGAGCCATTTCAGCTATTGAACGCTGGGCACCGGGGCTGTCGAGATGGGCCAGAATCCGGCCGGCAAGAACCTGGATTTCGGCCCGTTCATCCTTTGTTGCATTTATAAGAGCGCCTTGAGCGGCAGATAAATCAATAACACGATTTCGCGTCTCTGCCAATTTGAGCATAACTCCGGCTGCACGCACGGCATAGCTGGTGACTATCCATTCGTTTTCCAAATCCACATTTTCAGCAGTCTCGGCGAGGGCTTGTGCCAGATTCTCAATGACCAGCTTGCTCTCGGCAAACATTTCTTTGGGCCCGGCGGCAGCTATTGCTATCGCCGCACTGTATCTTACGGCCTTATCGTTGAAAGACAGGGCCTGAACCAGCGGCTGAGCTATGCCAAGCCGATAAAGTAATGATTTCTCACCGGCGGTGGTGGCCAATGCCTCCACGACGCCAAGCGCGACAAAGGCATTCTTGTCCTTGACGGCGCGGGCAAGGGCCTGATGCAGATATTCAGGGCCTGCGGTGGTCGCATAAGTCATCGCATCGGCGTGGCCGGGGCCAAAGTAATCCGGCATACTAACATTAGAGGACTCGGCCTTGAAATAGGCAGCCACCCAGAGGCCAATCGCCTGGCCAAAGCCGGCGTCGGCCTTGAGCGCCCACTCGCACACACGCATCGACATAAGTTCGTTAGAATAACTCTTGTCAACCTCTTTGCGTTCCAGTCGCTGAGCGGCTGAATCCCAGAACCATATATTCGCAAAGTCCGCATCTTCTGCCGGAGCCAATGATTCGGCGTGATAATAATAGCTCTCCGCAAGCCGATAGAACAACTGGGCTGCGGGGACTTTCAAGGCCGCGGGGTCAATTAGCCTGATGCTTTGCCCCGCCAAGTCACGAAGTACGGCTGAATCGTCTTTTTCGATAATGTACTTCAGATACGCCAGCGATTGAGTATAGCCAATCCCGCCCAGTGCCTTTATTATCTCGCCCTTAACCGCCACGTTTTTAGTCTGCAAAGCAGCCGCAAGCGGCCTTATCGCATCTCTGCCGATTTGTGGAAGTGCCCATATAATATTTTCCCATTCTTCTTTGCGGGAATTGTCGGCCAGCGCATCGAGCATATAAGGTATTGCATATTCGCCGGCGTCCTGAAGACGTTTGACCGCTGTAAGTCGGCCACGGGGGCTTTTGCTGCTCAGTCTTTTTATCTCCTCTACGATAATCTTCGGGTCGGACCGGCGAATGAGTTGGCCCTGCTCGATAATGTCCAGGACTTTCCCGCTGAGCTCGACGAGTTCGGCATCGGGTGCAGTGTCAATAACTCTTAATAAAATTGCATAATCCCGCGGATTTTCTTTACTAAGAGCGAGCAACGCCACAGGGTCGGGGTTGCTATCGAGAATAACCTGTGCGTATCCCTTAGCTAAATCGAGTCGGCCAATCTTTGTGTAATGCAAAAAGTCGTTCCAGTTGTCCTCAAGGGTCTGGCCAAAACCGGCGCTGGCTACAAAAAGCCCTACCGCTAAAATTGCTGCAACAAATTTTCCGTTAAACATCGAAATATCTCCCAAAAACCCGTTTGTTTTATCACAAAATGAGGTTGGGCTGCCAAAACACACAGAAATTAGCCTGGCCGGCCCTTACCTCCAATATACCAATATCGCAGCGGCTTCTCGCTAAGTCAAAAAACCGCAAGTCGTTATAAATATTCGTCCCTCGAACCTACATATTACACAAAAATACCCTTTCTGTCAATAAAAAACCGTTTCACTAACCGCAATAAGGAGCATATAAGCGCTTTATAATTGCACTTCGAGCCGATTTCTATTATAATATCGGACACAGCATCTCAGTTTCCCTGAAGCGAGGCACCAGCAAAGAAGAAATATCGAGATGATAAGGGAGAAAAGAATATGAAAAGGACGAGGTTCAGGGTATTCTCAAGATGGGTGAGGTCGAGCTGACAGTCAGCGGTGAATTGACTGATGTAACCATATTCGAGGGCACAGATGTAATTAGAGTGACAGATAAAGGTGGCCGAAAATCGGCTAAGTGGTGATAATGAGTGACCGGTCCGGCAAATCCGTCGTGCCGGATTGCCAACAAAACGTAATTGGTCTGAGACAAAAATAATTTATTGAAAACGAAAGGAGGATTTTATGAAACGCTGTGCTATCGTAATCGTGGCGCTGGTCGTGACGACGGCGCTGCTGGCCGCAACCGCAGTAGTTCCGGAAAAGCAGAAAGAGCCGATCGTCCCGAAAAAGAAAACCGTCCTCTGGAATGGTAAGGACTTCACCGGCTGGAAACTTTTCGTGCGTGAGCCGGACCATGACGTTACAAAGACGTGGTTAGTAAAGGACGGCGTAATTCGCTGTACGGGCCGGCCGGCGGGCTATATGCGCACCGAGAAAGATTATGCCAATTATCTTTTTCACGTAGAGTGGCGCTGGCCCGGAAAAGGCGGCAACAGCGGCGCCCTTGTTCACATGAGTGGTCGTGACGTGGTCTGGCCGAAGAGTCTCGAATGTCAGTTGCATTCGGGTAACGCGGGCGACTTCTGGGTCATCGGTGGCCTTGAGTGCAGGGAGCACGCCAGGAAGGGCAAACGCGTTAGAGGCCGCAACGTCAAGAAACTCAAAGACAGCAGCGAGAAGCCGCTCGGCCAATGGAACGCATACGATATCATCTGCAAGGACGACTGGGTAGTAGTTCTGGTGAACGGCGTGCTGCAAAACGTGGGTACCAGGTGCTCGAATAAGTCCGGCAAGATTTGCCTGCAGAGCGAAGGGACGCCGATTGAGTTCCGCAACATCTATATCGAGCCGCTCGAGTAACCGTCCATTTATTATACGAAGGGCTGGGTTTTGACAGGCGAGCCGGCGTTAATGGCGGCGGCTATCTGCATAAACCTCGGCATTGCGTAATCGAAGAAGCGCTTATAGCTTTCGCAGAAATAGCTTTCCAAGCTAAAGTTGTCCTTGTCAGAGGTAAGAGATTCTTCGCTTCGCTCAGAATGACAGAGTGCGGGGACTCTGTCTTTCATACAGCCGCCGCGACAGAGGGCAAGGTGTCTGCAGAGAAGGCATTTATCGCAAAGATTCTGCTTGGCCCGGCCAAAGGCGCGTTTTTTGCTGCCGGCGGCCAGTTTCTCTATCGGCGTTTCAAAAATGTTGCCCAACCGCCACTTCGGCTCGACGAAAAAATCACAGGTGAAAGCATCGCCGGTATGCTCGATAACAATGTATTGACTGCATTGTTTGTCGAATGTACAAATCGTGTGTTTGCCGTGAACACAATAGGACAGTATCGAGTCAAAGTCGCGAATGCTTAAATTTTGCGGCCCGTACTCGTACCAGCGGTCAAATATCCTGCACTGGAATTCGCCGTACTGCTGCGGTGTAATTGAGAAATCCGCAATCTCGCCTGTGGCCGGGTCTGTCTCGACACAGGGGATAAACTGCAAAAACTTTACGCCATTCTCGATAAAAAAATCAAATAACTCGTCCGGATGCTCCGCATTTTTATTGTTTAGCAACGTCAGGGTATTGAATTCAACCTTGTATTTTTTGCAGGTTTGAATGGCCCTGGTTACTCTATCAAAGGTACCCGAGCCGGAATGGTCGAGGCGGTAGTAGTCGTGCAATTCTTTTGGGCCGTCGATACTGATGCCGACAAGAAACTTACTATCGTGGAAAAACCGGCACCACTCGTCATTAAGCAAGATTGCATTGGTTTGTAGGGAGTTTCCTACCTCCTGGCCGGGGCTGCCGTATTTTTTTTGCAACTCCACCGTTTTTTTGTAGAAATCCAGGCCCATAAGCGTTGGTTCACCGTCCTGCCAGGCAAAGCCGGCTAATGGGAAACGCAGCTGCATATAATCTTTAACAAGTTTCTCGAGCACTTTATCGCTCATTCGCTGTCTGCCCTTGCCGAACTCGGGCGCTCTGTTTTTGTAAAAACAGTATTTGCAATCGATATTGCAATCTGAACCGGACGGTTTGATTAAAAGAGTGAAAGGCTGCATTTATTTTTCAACCATTCTGTGCTTTTGCAACCACTTTTGCGCCCACTGCCGGGCCTGCTCGGCTGTTTGCAGCTTTCCTTCCAATTGGGCAATGTACATCTCCTCGGCTAACTGGCCCAAGCCAGGGCCGGGCACGGCGCCTAATCGAATTAAGTCGTGGCCGTTGAGCAGCGGTTTGGGCCGTAACTCGACATCACCCAGCGCCTTTATTCTTTTCCGCAGGCGACTTAACGCAGCAATACCCTTCCTCCCGTCGGGCCTGGCCTTTTCAATCGCTCTCTGCAGCTCGTACAGGTCCCAGAAATACGGCTCGGCCAGAATCATTTTTAATTCAGCCAAAGACATCCGGTCGTCGAGCAGTTTGCCTCTGTTGGCCAGTAAGAATTTTATATGTTTGTTTTGACTTCTGCTAAGTTTCAGAACCCGGCACCTCTCGACTGCAAATTCCGCCGGGCAGCCGGAGAAAAATCCAGCCAGTGCCAGAGCAAAATTGGTCTTTTTGCGCAGCTTGCGTAGGGTGTGCAGTGCACACCCTGCTGCCAATTTCACCTGCTCGCCGGCAAAACCGGGAAAGATTGCTTCAGCCAATCTGCTGTCAATCAGCATCGATGTGCCGGCAGAGCGGTTGGGATTAACGAGGATGCCTTCTAATTCGACTGCTATGCGTTCACCGCTTATCCTGGCTATATTTTTTGCGTTGCTGCAAATCGCCGAGAAGGTCCGCGGCTCAATCGCAAAGCCAAGTTGAGTGGAAAATCGCACCGCCCGCAGCATTCGCAGGTAATCTTCACCAAACCTTTCGGCGGGCTTACCGATGGTTCGTACTATCTGCTTTTTGAGGTCTGCCTGTCCATCGACATAATCGATTACCTTTCTTCTTAGAGGGTCGTAAAACATTCCGTTGATTGTAAAGTCTCTTCGGCCGGCATCTTCAGCGGCACCGGCGAATTTGACTCGCCCCGGGTGTCTTCCGTTAATATAACCGGCTTCGGTTCTGAACGTAGCAACTTCAACGTGCTTATCTTCAAGCAAAACAATTACTACACCAAACTTGGCCCCGACCTTTAACGTGCGTTTGAATATCCTTATAACGTCGGCGGGCGCAGCATCTGTAGCGATGTCGAAATCGTGGGCGCGCCTGCCCAGCAGCATATCGCGCACACAGCCGCCGGCCAACAATGCCTGGAAACCATTGCGGCTTAACCGTTTAATTATTTTTATAGCTGCTTGTTTATTCGTCATCTCTGCTCTGCTTTAATATGGTTACGGCCATCGTTCCCCACTGGCGCCAGTCTATTATTTGGAAGCGGCCATATTGTTCTAAAAGTTCTGTGCGCCGGTGAGTCCTGACCACGACAATTCCATCGGGGGACACCTGTTCGCCTAATAAAGTAAGCAATCCGCCCAGAGGCGAACCGGCCTGAACATCCCTTGTGGCCGAATACGGCGGGTCAACAAAAACAAGGCCATACTTTTTCTGGTCAACTGGAGCACCAATCTTGAAGGCGTTGGCTCTTATAACTCTCGACTGTTTAACAAAGGTGGCCTTTTCTATGTTCTTTTCTAAAACTGCGATAATCTTCGGGTTTTTCTCGACGAAAGTAACAAACCCAGCCCCCCTGCTCAATGCTTCAAGGCCCAGAGAGCCGACACCGCAGAATAAATCGGCTATTCGTTTGCCATCAGGCAGGTCATACTTGTAAAGGACGCTGAAAAGCGACTCTTTGACTCTATCGGTAATCGGCCGGGACACCTGGGCCTTAGGCCCAAGCAATCTCATTCCTCGTTTTGAGCCAGCTATGATTCTCATTGCGCTACAATATACAATATAGGCCTGTTTTGAGCGAGAAATTTTGCTTGGATTCGATACCGCAGATTCGAAACAAATCTTGTAACCTTATTGTTAAAGATTATAATTTCATAAGTAATCTGACGGGTGTCGTCAGGACCCATTAGGCACAATATTATTTTTGAAAGGATGGGATTATGAGGGTTGTTTACTCAGACAAGTTGGTCGAGGTCACAGACGAGAGTATACTTTTCCGGCATTATTATTTTCCTTTCGGTTCAAAACGAGTAAATCTTTCCGAGATTGACCATATTGTCGAAAAACCACCAAGTTTATTAAACGGAAAATGGAGAATCCACGGCACGGGCGACTTCAAGACCTGGTTTCCTTGTGACTGGAAAAGACCTTGGCGAGATAAAATATTTTTTATCAGCTTTCCAAACAAGCGGAAACGCATAGGATTTACAGTCGAAGATTCAGAGACAGTAAAAAAACTCTTCAAAGACAAAGGACTGCTTCGCCAAGATAAGCTCACTTAGTCATACGGCTAAAAGAATAGAGATTGCTTCGTTGCGTAGTTTACCCTGAGCGTATTTATACTGAGCAAAGTCGAAGTAGTCGAAGGGCCCCTCCCAATAACATAAAGTGCAATATCAAAGCAGAAGTTCAGTGATTTGCACGGCGCACTGGCGGAATTTATCGGCAGGAAGAGTTACAGTCTGCCATTTGGGGCTGCGGCGTTTCATAAAGCGACTATACTCGCCTAACTTAACGTAGAAAAATACATATCTATTCGCGTCAAAATGGAAAACGTCCCTGCCGTCAAAATCAACGTCGATGTTCTCTATGCGATAGACAAAAACAAAAACAGCAGCGTGGCCCGGGCCGAAAACCTCCTGCCATTTAGTCAGGCCATCGACATCTTCGGTTGTAACCCAGCATTCAAAGCCCGCTAATTTGGCGAAACTGGTCCCCTTGAACGCTCTGCCCTTCACCTCTGCAATTATTATTTGTTGATTGCCCGGATATAATAAAAAATCGAAGCTCTTAACCTTCAAACGTCCGAAGGCCGCTCTTTTGTGCTCATCTACCGCAATGTATTGAATGCGATTATCAATCAACCAACTCTCAAATGCACGCTCGTAATGGTTGGGGGAAAAATCTTTCATTTGGACTTACGATTTAAGCTCTGCGAAGAATTTGTCAAATTTAATCAACTCCTGCTTACCACTTTTCATATTCTTAACTATAAGCTGGTCCTTCTCAATCTCGGAGCCGATGATTATGCACCTTCCGACGTTTTGTTCTGAGGCCTGCTTGAGCTGCTTGCTTAATTTAGCGGCCTTATAACTAAAATTCGCTGCAAATCCTGCCGACCGCAGCTTCATCGTCAGTTTAACAGCAGCTTGCCTGTAAACTTCATCTACACAGGCAACGAAATAATCCAGCCTGCGTGACGGTAATTGTTTTTCCAAGAGTCCTTTTTCTTCGAGCAATATTGCCAGCACGCTATCGCCTATACCAAAGCCGGTAGCCGGTATGGCCGGCCCGCCGAATTGCCGCAGCAAATTATCATATCTGCCGCCTCCGCCGATAGCGCGAAGCTCACCTCCACGGTCGTAAATCTCATACACAATGCCGGTATAATAGGCCAGACCCCGAACTGTGCTGATATCGAACATGCAGAAATCAGCAACCCCCATAACACCAAGAAGCTCAAACAGCCGGCCCAGTTCGTCCACAGATTCTTTTGCTGCGTCCGTCAACTCTACAAAAGCGTTAATTTGCTCGATAGATTCAAAGGCCATTAGCTCGAATATTTTTTTTCGTTTATTCTCATCGGGGACTTTTTCCGCAAGCATTTGTTCAAAGGTATCGCCGAGCAATCTGCTGCGTTTATCGAGCACCGCATATAAATCCTCCAATTCGCTTTCTGCGATGCCTATACTCTGCAACAGCGCTGCGAGCATCTCTCTACTGGATATTTTCACCACGATATCAGCGGGCGTCAGACCTACTTCCTGCAGATAATCCAGAGCACAGAATATCGTCTCGGCGTCGGCTAAGACATCATCAACACCGATTATGTCAATATTCCACTGAAAGAACTCGCGAAGCCGGCCTCTCTGGGGACGCTCGGCCCGGAACAATCTCGGGACCGAAAACCATTTTATGGGCCTCGGCAGCGAACTGATTTGCTGGTTGACCATTCGCGCCAGTGTAGGGGTAATCTCCGGCCTTAGGGCCAGCTCTCGTCCGCCTCTGTCGGTCAGCGAAAAAAGCTGCTCGACGATTTCGTCGCCGCTTTTTATCTGAAACATCTTCAAATACTCAAATATCGGCCCATCGTATTCCTCGAAGCCATTGCGGACAGACACCTTCTTCCAGCCGTCGATTATCCAGTTTCTCCGGGCCATATCCGGCGGGTAAAAATCCCTCGTACCTTTTACCGGCGATATCTTCATTTTTTTTCTCTTTTCATTTTTGCCGCTAAGGCACCAGGGCACGAAGTCTTAATTTTTAACTATTTCTTATTTTCTTTGTGCCTTAGTGTCTTTGTGGCCATTTTCTTCTTCTTTGCTTTTGGCTTTTCTGTTTTGTTATTGTCGAATTTTATCTTTATATACTCTTCCATCTGCTTGTCATCGGTAAAGTGCAGCTCGAAGTCATATTCGCCTTCAACGAAATCGCAGTCTGCGTGACGGTATCCTCTGCAAATCCTCGGCCTTTTATCGTATATCCTGCAGCGATAGTCTTTTTCAGAAAGGTGCTTGCACTTGTTTTTTATGTTGAGATACCAATCGCCGTTCTCTACAAACACCGTTATATCCTTGTGGCACAGGTACCATTTTATATCGTCATAGTCTCCCCTGTCTTCCGGCGTGTCAATCGGCAGGGCAAAATACCTGCAGCACAGCCCTGTGCACCTATCACATTGACTTTTTTTCGCCATCGCAACAAACTCCAAATACACTTAACACTACACGTCTAACTCTTTACGCTGTAAAATATAAGCTATTCGCCATTGGACGTCAAGAAATGTAAAAAGACCTTTGCTGTTTTCCCAAATGCGCAGGAACCCAAATGTCGAAAACGAAAGTCGAAACAATATATGCCGATGACGACATTATTGTCATCAACAAGCCGAGCAGCGTCTCGGTTACCAAAGACCGCACAGGTGCGCCCCAGCTTGTCGATATACTCGCCGAGCAGTTAGGGTCGCAAGTTTGCAGCGAGCTGCGGCTGGTGCATCGGCTCGACAAAGACACATCCGGCGTTATGATTCTGGCAAAGAATGCCGAGACTCAATCGGCGTTTTCAAGTTATTTTGAGAAAAAACTCATCAAAAAGACCTATCTGGCTATTGTAACCGGCGCCCTCCCCCGCCGACAAGGCACAATCAATGTGCCTCTGGCACAAAGCCGCAAGAAGCCGGGCCTTATGTGCATCACTCGCAAAAAAGGTAAAGAAGCGATTACCGACTGGAAACTGCTTGCTGATTTCGGCTCAATTGCCCTGTTGGCTGTGGAGCCCTTGACCGGCCGGACACATCAAATTTGCGTCCATTTACCAAGCATTGGATTGCCTCTAACAATTGACCCGTTATATGGCAGCAGTCGGCCTTTATTTCTCTCCGATTTCAAACCGAACTATCGACTCGCCAAAGGCCAAATTGAGAAACCGCTCATCGACCGCCTGACACTCCACGCCTATCAAATCGAGTCCCCAAAACCTTCCTCTGTCATTCCTGCGAAAGCAGGAATCCACCTTAACGCAAAGGCAAGCCGTCCTGATTGTTTCATCGCTCGGCTCGACAAAAAATTCGCCGCAGCCGTAAAAATGCTCACAAAACACAACCCCAAAGGCCTCGATGCCTTCGTCAACTCCGACGATTTCGCTAAGATACTTAAAAACCAAAGCCTTTAGATTAAGGTATGAAAAATCGAATAACAGGCAGCGACTTAAAGAATTCAATCGCTTCCGGATCAGCTCGCTTCACACTCCAGACAAACTCACCAAATCCGATTTGTGCCAGAACATATTTTCCAAATGCGAACTGGCCAATAGCGATACGGCCGATTGCGAACTGACCGGCTGCGAATAAAACGCCGATTGCAAACTGACCCAATGCGACAACACCGGTAGCCAACTGCCCGAGGCCAAAAATAACGCCGATAGCAACCAAACCAACGGTAATCAATCCAATGGTCAACAGCCCAAACGCCAACAATCCGGCAGAAAATATGCCCACCGAAACAATCCCCCTCGCAAAACATCCGACAGCAATGACGCCCTTTGCGCACACGCGTTTGCCGGTCTCAGGGTTGCGTCCGTAGGTGTAATGAACCAGGGGCATTCCCATCCAGGAAGCGTGCGATTTGAACTCATGATAGCTGGTTCCGTTGATATATCCGTAACGGCGCCAAACGCCGAAATTGGTCTCTTCGGTTTTGTATTCCACTTCTTTCAGCAACAAATTATCCATAAGCAGCTCCTTAACCGATGGTTTTGATTGACCCATAAATTATAACTTTGCCGAATAGAACTACAAGACATTCTGACATTTATTTGATTCACCTATAATGTTTATTTGGCGGTTTTTACTTGACCGGAGTTAATGAATTGACTATTGATTACCGATAAATTATAAATCGCGGATTACGCAGAGAAAAAAACTAAAATCTGTGAAATCCGTGGCTAAAAAATACGAGATACGAAAATATGGCTGAAAAACAAGTAAAAGTTGGTCTTGTCGGCTTTGGTACAGTCGGCTGCGGCGTCGCAAAGCTGATACTCGAAGACGCTGATTCGATAGCGGCTAAAACCGGCCTGCGCCTCGAACTTGCCTGCGTAGTTGACACCGACACCGAATCCCCTCGGCCGGTAAAGCTGCCGGACGGCATCCTCACCAATGATATAAACCGGCTTTTGAATGATGACATTATTCAAATAGGCGTCGAGCTGGTCGGCGGAACCGATGCAGCAAAACAGGTCCAGCTCAAAATGCTCGAGGCGGGCAAAGACGTCGTTACCGCCAACAAGGCCCTACTGGCCGAATACGGCAGCGAACTCTACAAAGCCGCTCACAAAAATAACCGCTGTATTGCTTTCGAAGGCAGTTGTGCGGGCGGTATACCGATTATCTCGGCCATCCGAACTGGTCTGTTGGCAAATAATATCACTGCAATGTACGGCATCGTCAACGGGACCTGCAACCACATCCTCTCCGAGATGACCAGCAAAGACGAGGACTTCGCCGAGGCCCTGGCCCAGGCCCAGGACAAAGGCTACGCCGAAGCAGACCCCACGCTCGATATCAGCGGCGAGGACAGCGCCCACAAACTCGCTATCTTGGCTTCTATCGCCTTCGGATACGAAATCAAACTCGACGATATTTTCGTTGAGGGTATCGAAGCTATTTCAAAAGATGATATTCGCTACGGCGGAGAAATGGGCTACATCCTTAAATTGCTGGCAATCGGACAAAAAGACAAAGACAACAGAGTCTCACTGAGAGTGCATCCGTCTTTTATTGCCAGGGACAATCCGCTTGCGCGTGTCGATGGCCCGTTTAATGCCATCAGTGTTTTCGGCAGTGCGGTCGGCCAGGTAATGTACTATGGCCGGGGCGCGGGAATGATGCCTACCGCAAGCGCGGTCGTTGCGGACATTATCGACGTCGCTCTGGGTAATTCCGCTACTACCTTTCGCCACCTGCATCTAAAACCGAGGAGCGAAATAGAATCACTGATAGAGAAAATCGGCGATACTGTAAGCAGGTTTTATATCAGGGTGATGTGCAAGGACCAGGCGGGGGTGGTAGCCCGCTGGAGCAAAATACTTGGCGACAATCAGATAAGTATATCCGGCGCATTGCAACACGAAGGTATCGGGCCGGACAATACTGTACCGGTAGTAATCATAACGCATCCTACGCAGCAGAAAAACATCACCGCCGCATTAGAAGAACTGGAAGAGCTGGATGTCCTCAGCGGAAAGCCCGTCTGCATAAGAATCGTGGATATCCCGGAGGACAAAGATTGATAAAAGTAAATACGAAATTCGATATTCGAATTTTAATTCTGAATTATAGTTTCACGTTTTACGCTTTTAAGTCTGGAGACAAAGATTGACAACCAAGTATGCCATAATAGTTCCTGACGGTGCGGCGGACGAACCGCTCGAGCAATTCGGTAACAAGACCGTATTTGAAGCTGCTGAAATACCCAATATGGATAAAATCAGCACACAGGGCAGGCAGGGGCTTGTCCGGACAGTCCCTGCGGATATGGAACCCGGCAGCGATGTTGCTCAAATGAGCCTGCTGGGCTATGACCCACTGCAATACTATAGCGGCAGAGCACCAATTGAGGCGGTGGCACGAAATATCGAGTTATCCCCGGACGACTGGGCCTTCCGATGCAATCTGATTACCATTGCCGACGGCAAAATGGCAGACCACAGTGCCGGACATATCTCCACCGAAGAGGCAAACAAACTGATAAAAGAGTTAAACGACCAACTCGGCAATGACCAGATTCGTTTCTTTCCCGGCGTAAGCTACAGACACCTGTTAGTTTTCAAAGGGCTGGATTTCGACGTTCAAACGTATCCGCCACACGATAGCATAGGTAAGGCAACAGAAAAGATTTTACCCCGCGGCAAAGGTGCTGAAATGCTTATCGATTTGATGGCCCGTTCACAGCAGCTTTTCATCAATCACGACATTAACAAGGTCAGAAAAGACCTCGGCGAAAATCAGGTCAGTTCCATCTGGCTCTGGGGACAGGGCAGGAAAGCCCAAATGGAAAGTTTCCAAAAGCGGTTTGGAATCAAAGGTGTCGCTATCACCGCCGTTGACCTCGTGAGAGGTTTGTCAATGCTCATCGGCTTCGACCTGATAGACGTGCCCGGCGCCACCGGCTTTGTCGATACAAATTATCAGGGCAAGGCAACAGCGGCCATAGAGGCGCTCGACAAATATGACCTTGTTTTTGTCCACTTAGAAGCGCCCGATGAAGCATCTCACAACGGCAGCGCCGAGATGAAGAAAAAAGCCATCGAGCAGATTGATAAATATATTGTCGGGCCCATCCTTGAGGCGGTACAGAATTACGAAAGCTGGCGAATACTGGTAATGCCCGACCATCCTACGCCGGTCCGAAGCTGCGCCCACTCACCTGAGCCGGTCCCATTTGCTATGGCAGGCGGCGGTATCAGCGGAATTTTGCATACGACTTTCAGCGAGACCAACGCCGCTAAGTCCGGATTTAGAATAGACAATGGTTTTGAGCTGATGGAATATTTCTTGAAAAGCTAAAGCGATTGGCCGTCAAAACCGAATTCAATAGATAATAACAGACAATTTAAATTTTAACAGGCAAAATATGGCAATAATCGTGCAAAAGTTTGGCGGTACTTCGGTTGCCAACGCGGAAAAGATTCGCCGGGCTGCTGAGCGGGTAATTAAGAAGGTTATGAACGGCTATCAGGTCGTGGTGGTGGCTTCAGCCCGCGGCAAACAGACCGATGAGCTTATTGCTGACGCCCTCGAGCTTAATCCCAATCCGTCCAAACGCGAGCTCGACCAGCTGCTCAGTACCGGTGAGCAGCAATCAGTCTCGCTTTTCGCTATGGCTCTCGACGCTATGGGCTACGATGCCATAAGTTTTACAGGCGGTCAAATCCGAATGATTACCGACAGCGACCATACGAAGGCGCGGATAAAAAGTGTCGATGCCGAACGAATCCACAAACAGTTGGACAAAGGCAGAATTGTTATTGTTGCCGGCTTTCAGGGTATAGATGAGAACGAAAACATAACCACGCTCGGTAGAGGCGGCTCGGACACAACCGCAGTTGTACTCGCGGCAGCGCTGGGAGCTGAACAGTGCGAAATTTATACTGATGTCGATGGAATCCACACGACCGACCCGCGAATATTCAAAAATGCCGCAAAGATAGAGCAGATTAGTTACGACGAAATGCTCGAGCTGGCCAGTCTTGGAGCCGGCGTTATATACACGCGGGCCATCGAGTGTGGTAAAAATTACAATGTCAAAATTCACGTAAGAAGCAGTACCGAAGAAAAAGAGGGAACAATAATTACTGCAGAGGAGTCACAAATAGAAGGTATAGTGGTTTCAGGAGCGACGGTGCAAAAAGATATGGCAAAGATAGGCCTTGTCGGCGTCGATAACGTCCCGGGCAATGCCGCAAAAATTTTCGCTTGTCTGGCAAATGCCAGAGTGGTCGTCAACGACATTGTTCAAACAGAAGTCAGTGCCGAAAAGGCGAACCTTTCGTTTATGATTGGCATTTCGGATTTGGCTGCTGCCAAAGAAGCAGTAGAACAAATCAAAGACGATGTTAATTGCGAACGTATTTTTGCACGCGAAGATATTGCCGAGATTTCCGTGGTCGGAGTTGGTATGCGAACCCATTATGGCGTCGCCGACAAAATGTTCGGCGCCCTGGCCAAAGCCAAAGTCAACATTGATTCGATTACCACCAGTGAAATTCGTATCAGTTGTATTGTCAATAAAGACCAGGCCGAGGAAGCCCTTAAGGCCGTTTGTGTCGCCTTCGAGCTGGACAAACCCGCCGAGCAAAGAAGTCGTTAGTATTTAGTTCGTAGTTATGAGTTCAGGGTTCATAGACTGCCAACTCCAAACTACGAACTACGAACCACGAACTATGAACTATTATGCGATGAGCAGACGCCGGCGAACCGGCATAATCGTCCTCTGCCTGCTGGTGGCAGCATTATTTATCTGGCTTGACCACAGCCCTATCAGGCGTAAGTGGCAGCGGCAACCCAAATCCGCAGAACAAAGAAAAGCCTACGACTTTGAAAAATATCACGACAAAACCTTCACCGTTGTAAAGGTCGTCGATGGTGACACCATTGATATAGACATCCCTGATGGCAAATATAATCACACAAGAATACGGCTCTGGGGAATCGACACCCCGGAGACCAAAAACCCAAAAGTTGGCGTTATGTATTTCGGCCCACAGGCCGCTGAATTTACAAGAAAATTAACTCTCGGAAAGCACGTTACGGTTTATCTTGAAGAACATCGCACCAGAGGTTATTACGGCAGATTATTAGCTTATGTTCAATTACCTGACAGAAGATTTTTGAACAAAGTTTTGTTAAGCGAAGGTTTTGCTTATGCGGACCTGCGATTTCGCCATAGTTTTTATAACAAATATAAGCAATCGGAGGCCGCAGCTCGCAGCCAGAAAAAAGGATTATGGGAAAAAGTAGCCCGTGAGCAATTGCCCGAGTGGCTGCAAAGAATGAGACCAAACCTGCTGAACAAATAATCTCAGCCACAGAGAACACAGAGATTTTTAATATTGTCATTCCTGTGAAACTTGTCCTGAGCAGCGCTCCGCAGAGCAGCATAAGTGCCCCTTTTGAAATTGGTCCCCGGTTTGAGGATTCCGAGAAGCTCACCCGTAGGGATCTCCGCTTCGCTTTGAGTTTGAAATTGGCTTTGATTGGGTTTGTTTTGTTCAAGCCTGAAAGCGGTTTCATTTTCATAATCCTTTGTTAAATAGAAGTTTAAGTTCATTTTGGCTTTTCGGAAATTGGCTTTGAATTGGGTTTGTTTTTTCGGACTGCGAAATCATCTTTTTTTCTGTAATCCTTTGTTATAA
>JAUVYQ010000174.1 GCA_030603035.1 Phycisphaerae bacterium
TTCCTTCACTGCAATTGCCTGGCCTATGTCCAGCTCGCCGAGCTTTTTAACTATCTGCCAGCCGAATTCAATGTCACCCTCGACTGATGGACGCAGCTGTGTTTTGGTCATCACGCCCGCCGTTGCCAGATGCTCCTTGCAATACATCGTTGAATTCTCCAATACTATCCCGCCGGTTGCCAGCTCGTCGGCTATGGCGCACAAAACCGACTCCGTCAGTTTGTCTTTGCCGCGCAGCCGCCAATAATATATTCTGAACGCCCGCCAATCGGGCAGATACCGCAGGATTCGCCAGGGCGTAAAAAGCTGCCATTTGGCAACCCGCCCGACCATAACTGTTCTGCTGACGCCGTGCTTTCTTAACTTTCGTATCCATCTCCCCGGCCGGGCAAGCCCAACTCTGTAAAACACGTCAACTTCGCCAGCCAGCTTGTGCTCAGCCGTTTCCGCCAACCCGACGCAAATTACTTTTAATCCCGATTGTTTAGCGCCGCCGGCTACAAGAAAGGGCAATCTGCCGCCTCCTGCAATCAAGCCAAGCACATCTGAACTATTCATAATATCGTATATCGTATTGCGTATTGTGTCTATTTTACACAATACGCACGACGAAGCTTATTGCTCAGCCGGCTCCTCAGAATCAAATTCGATAGATGAGGCAATTTGTTCAATTTGACTTTCGAGCTTGCGAATATTTTGCCGCATCTCAGGCAGATATTGTATCATGCTGTACGCCCGCTTGCCCTGGTTTGCCTCGACAGCAGGTGCACCCAGCACCACTTTGCCGTCCGGAATGTTATTAATAACACCAGCCTGAGCTGCAATTGTAACATTGTTTCCGATAGTGATATGACCCACAATACCAACCTGTCCCCCGACTATGCAGTGATGACCGAGCGTGGTCGAGCCGGCAACGCCTACCTGAGCTACAAGCAAACAATGTGCACCGATTTTTGTCCCGTGTCCTATTGTAACCAGGTCGCCCAGCTTGCTGCCTTGGCCTACGACGGTATCGCCGAGCGTGCCTCGTTCGATTCCGCAGCAGGCCCCGATTTCCACATCGTCTTCTATGACCACAATACCAATCTGTGGTATCTTGTGATGTACGCCCTTATGGGTGGCATAGCCGAACCCGTCTTCGCCGATTGTCGAATTCGCATTTACAATCACACGATTGCCTATTTTGCACCCATCGTAAATGGTAACATTGGAATATATTATGCTGTCATTGCCGATTTGGACACCCCGCCCGATGTACGCACAGGGATAAATTATGCAGCCGTCCCCGACCTTTGCCTCATCGGCTATCGTCGCAAAATCATGAATCTGGCAGTCTGAACCAATTTTCGCACTATCCGAAATCGACGCCCGCGGGCTGATTCCTATCTTTTTGTGTTTGCGATGGCCGTGCAGGAGCACCATAATCTGCATAAAAGCATAGTAAGGGTCCTCGGCTACCAGAAGAGGAACCGACGTATTCGCTGTTTCTTTGCCTACGATTACCGCACTTGCCTTGGTCGTCCGCAGCTGCCTTTCGTATTTGCGGTTGGCCAGAAAACTAATATCTCCCTCAGCCGCCCGCCCGAGCGTCGAGGCAGACTTGATTATTACGTTCGTGTCGCCGACAACTCGCCCACCCACATATTCAGCTAATTTGCCCAAAGTACTTTCTTGCATATGATTTTACGTGCCTATAAGGCACTCCTCATCTTGGGCTCCCGCACTTAAAGAATGCAAAAACAAAAGATTAATAATAAAAATTGTGGATTCGCCGCAAAGCGGCGATGACTTCATTAATTTTGCATTTTGATATTTAATTTTTAATATAAGAGCGGTATCGCCCATTCGCACAACCTGCCCCCCCCTTCTTGCTTTCGCAAGAAAGCAGGGGGGCTCAGACGGAGCTATTATACCAACAACGCTGACCTGGTCAACCCCGTACCAACGGCCAACTTGCCGTAGCTCTATCCTGCTTTTAACATCACGCCATCAAAACCTCCAGAACCTCCTGCTGTAAAGCTGCTGAGGGCTTCTCGACAAAAACTGCCGTACTGTTCGCAAATACGGTTACAGCCGGCCCGATGGGGCCATACACAGCCGGATTAGTCGGGCCAAAAACAGCCAACGTCTTGACTCCTAATCCCGCCGACAGATGCGTAATCCCGCTGTCATTGCCGACAAACCCATCCGCACAGCTCAAAAGCCCCAAAACCTGCGTCAAAGACAAATCCGTCAGGCATCTTGCAACACGGTTTATATTCTTAATTGTCGCCTTGCTGAGTCTGTCCAGCTCAGCCGGCCCCAACAAGAATATCACCTCGACTCCTCTGGAAGAAAGCTCTTTGGCTACAGCAAGAAAATTATCAAGGTGCCAGCATTTATGCGGTCCGCCGCTGCCGGGATGAATTACCACAAGTTTCTCAGAAAAATCAACGTTTATTTCTTCCAGCAGCTCTCTGCCCCTGTTTACGTCCGCTTTGGTCGCTTTTATTAAACGGTTCCCACGCCCGCCAAGGGGTGTCCCCCCTGGGAGAACCCGCCCCCTACTGCTTCGCTTTGCGAAGCAAAGCGGTGGGGGCAAAGGCAGACCGCTTTGGTCGATAAATTGCTCTATGTAAAAATCGGCTAAATGTTCACAGAACTCTTTTGGCGGCTTCATCGATAATGTTATAACTTCCGCACTATGGCTGCAATTGGCAGTGAAAATCAGGTTTTCTTCAAAGTTGCTGTTCGGCTCACCCAAAAATGTTGCAATCCACGCATAGTCGGCAAAAACGTTTATCAAAGGGTCACCGTCCGCAAGGTCAAACGCCTTTGTTTCAGCAAACAATCGATGTAAATCCATTGCATCTATGGAACGAATTCCATCAACGCAAGTCCTGCCCGGCAAAATGCCGATATATTCGGTATGCCCGAGGATATCAATCCCGCCCAATCCGAGGCAGTTTTTCATAAAATCAGCTAACGGCAGAGTTAATATACAATCGCCAATCGCACCCGGCTGCAATATTACTCCTCGCCGCGCCGTCCGCGCTGCCTGCGCCCTCTGTTCTTTGAGCAAGTTTAAAATGTCATCGTTTGCCTGCATAATCGAAAGCCAATGCTATTAATCAGTTACTCTTTCAATCCACCCACCGCCGACAACTCTGCTGCCATTTCCTTCCTGAACGTAGAAAACAGCTAATTGCCCGGGCGTTATCGCCGCCAAGGGCTCATCGAACTCAACGAAAACACCATTGTCTTGCGGGACAACCGTCGCAGAAGCACCTCTGTCGTTGTAGCGTATTTTCACCTTTGCCCGAAAAGCCGACACCGGCTCACTGGTAAGCCAATTAACCCCTGTCGCCCGAAATTGCCTGTGCATAACTTCTTCTTTCGGGCCGAGTGTAACCGTATTACTTTCGGCGTCAATTTTCACAACATAGTAAGGCCTGCCCATTGCAACTCGCAGCCCTCGCCGTTGACCGATGGTGAACCTATGCACACCATTATGCTCACCCAGAATATTGCCGTTGCTATCGACGATATTGCCCTTGCGGACAAGTCCCGGACACCGCCGCTCAAGTACAACGACATAGTCATCGTTGGGTATAAAGCATATCTCCTGGGACTCTTGCCTTTCTTCAGTGCCTAATCCGAACTTCGCTGCCATCTCTCGCGTCTGGTCTTTAGAATAGCCGCCCATCGGTAAAATGATATAAGGCAATACATCCTTATCAATCATTGACAAAACGTAAGACTGGTCTTTAGCACCATTGGCTGCCTCATAAAGCCCGACGTTGTCACTATCTTCAATAATCCTTGCATAATGGCCGGTGGCAAGCAGCTGCGCTCCATTGTCCCGTGCAAAATCCCACAATTTCCCGAATTTAATATACCTGTTGCAGAAAACGCACGGATTGGGCGTCCGGCCCCGCTTGTACTCACTGCAAAAATAGTCAAGAATTCGCTCAAAGTCACTGCGAAGGTCCAGCACGTAAAGCTTTATACCCAATTTCCCGGCAGCTTCTTCCGCATCTGCCTGTGCGCCGCGGCCCTCATCGCTCGTAATCATAAACACGCCTGCGCAATCGAAACCGTTCTGGCGCAATAATGCAGCGGCCGTTGAACTATCCACCCCACCGCTAAGTGCAACGAACACTTTTTTTCGCTTACCAACCATTGTGCTTTTTTCTTATCTGTTGTCAGCACTGACCCAATACGTAATACTTTAGAAGCCAACCCGGATATTTTACTTATGAATATTCGGGTTAGCCCTGAGCGTAGTCGAAGGGGAAGCGAAGCAATCTCTATCGTTCGATACTCTGAGAATGCCACGGCCTTTTTCAAAGGCCTCGCAGTGACAGTTTCTCAAATCATGTGCAACAGAGCACTACAATAGAATAACCCAGCCATCTTGTTTTATCAACGTTCTTTTTCCAATACCATTACCACGGGTGCATGTTGAGTTTGTAGGTAGATTTTTTGGACCTCTACCAGCAATTTCTCAGCTGATAATGCCTGCTATCGTGCTGTCATTCCCCCGAAATCGAAGATCCGGCTTTAGACGGAGCGGGAATCCAGTCTCTCGGCGGCTGGGTGGCAGCCTCAAGCGCAGCTTGGGGATGGCTCCACCGAAATTCAACGGCGTCCTACTCGTCGAACCATCGGTTTCGTCTGCGGCGATACAAATCCACCCACCAGAATGGCAGCGTTGAAAAGCGACCAAGGGCCAAATACCAGCCGGTAAGTCTCAGGCCCAAAAGCTTCGGGCTAAACCGCAAACGGCTCGGCGAACCGCCGCCCGCCTTTTGGAGCACGATCGGATTCCACCCCGGCTCGCCGTCAACAAGTCTG
>JAUVYQ010000159.1 GCA_030603035.1 Phycisphaerae bacterium
GAGACTCCCAAGATTATTGCAGCCAGGGGCAAGCTGAAGCCGATCGCATAGGCGATAAGTATGGCTATCGTCCAGAAGGTGTAGCCCTGCAGGACAGCTACTGTCAACACGATTAAAATCCCCGGATTGCAGGGCATAGAGCACACGCCGATGCCTCCTCCCACGACGAGGCCGAACAACGCCACACCAAAGAAACCTTTCGGCTCGGACTTGTCCCGGGCCGGTCTTATCCGGGGCAGCTTAAATGGTAATAATTTAAGTGCAGCGAGACCAACAAAGAGCGCGATAAGTCCGGCAAAGAGCTTCCAGTATTTACCTAACGTAGTTTGAGCGACCTCGCCTATAAAGCCAGCCACACCTCCAAGAATGACAGTCGCGATAATTGTACCGAGCATGAAAAAAAACGCGGTAAGCAGGCTTGCCCGACGGTTATCATCCTTTCGCGTGCCCGAATACCCGGCTATGGCCCCCAATATCGGGAGAGTGCAGCAGGCACATGCTATTGAGCTAAACAACCCGAGGAGAAATACGAAAGGCAGCGCTGCAGGACCGATCCCGGTCTGCTCAAGTACTGTCCTAACCCATTCCATTATCGACTGGAGCCATTCCACCGTTTTCTACACCCCGTACTATTTAGGACGTAAAGGACCACAACCTAAAGGACCACAGCCTGACGGGCCGCAGCCTGAGGATGATCTCGAGGCCGTCACAAATGCCTGAATGAGCTTAGACTCTGTGATATCTCCCGAGACTCCGCTAGCGCCGCGACCTTTTACCATAGCAAGCACACGGGGGGTGGAAAACTGCTTTGCCAACTGCGCATAATCAGGTGCGTCTTTTTTAAGAGTGAAAGCGGAGATGCGACATCCACTGGACCGTATCTTCCTGGCAGCGGCTTCGATCTCCTTGGTTATAGTTTGATTACCTTGCTGGTCCTCGGCGACAAGAAGTATGAAAACGGCGTCCGTCTCCGCGGCCACCTTGTTGAGAGAAGCAAGCGAATCAAGGGGCTTACCCCACAGGGTTGGCTCAAGTTCACCAGATACCGGCGCCTTTATCGCAGGTTTCACGGTGGAAAGATTGTCTGTGCCGGCTTTGGACTTGTCGGAGGTCTCCACCTCCGTCGCAGCGTTTGACGACGAAGGAGTATCCGACTTGCCCTCAGACTGGATTGTGGCAAATAGCTGTTGCGTCTGGTCAGTTGTGGAGTCTGATTTCTTCATAAATGAACGTGCCAAGACCGCCCCTGCTGCAACCACAATAACAAGAAATACCAGCATCTTCCAACTTTTCCCACCGCTGCCGGAATCGGGTGAACAACAATCTCCACTGCCGGATACTGACGGACAACACGCCTGCGAGTCGTCCGGATTTTCCTGCCCCGCTTCATCAGAATTATCATTTCCAAGCATTTTATTTTCCTTTCCAAACTTTTCCTTTTATTTCCTTTTTCGAGTGGTTGATTAATTATTATCCTTTAGTTTCGGCTTTTTGTAGCAATCACACAACTGCTCCTTGTCCATTTTACAAACACACTTGACTTGCCTGGCATCTACAAGTATCTGTTTGTTCTTAGCAAGGCTATTTTGGACCCATCGAATAGCTTGCAGGACATCCTCGGATGCATCGCCATCAGCCAGCCGATAATACATCCATCTGCCATCTTTACGGCTTTCAACCAATCTTGCCTGACGCAGAATGTACATATGCTTAGAAACAGTGGACGGAGCAAGTCTCAGCACTTCAATGAGCTGGCATACACAAAGCTCCCCGTTGCGGAGCATCATTAAAGCCCGCACCCTGTTTTCATCAGACAAAGCCTTCGCAATATTCATAAAATCATACATTTAGACATCCCTTATACTTCGTCATATAACGAATTATACCAAACGATTTTCTTCTTTGCAATAGATTTTTTATAGAAAAATCACCTGGGATGATTGATTTTTGGCCTTACAGCCTTTATCCATGAAAACAAATTGCAAACAGCTCACAAAACTCGCAGCCCTGCCGACGCTGTCCCGTGCAGTTCTCCAGGATGCCGATTCTGGTCAACGCAAAATCATACTTTACCGGGTCGGCCGGTTCAATTTCTGCAAAACTTTCCGTTATTTTTACCGCGGTTGATAAAGAAACTGTTTTTCGGCTGTGAACCTCGTTAGAAGTCTGTAGTGAAGGTGGCCGCCCCAACTTGCCGGGATTACTTCTAACGGGGTAAAGACCTAAAATCCTGCACAATCTGCCCATATGCACATCTACCGGCACAATGAGCCTGGTTTTGTCGGTCGATTTCCATAATCCCGCATCGACGTCATCATTACGTACCATCCAGCGCAGAAAAAGATTGAGCCGCTTACAGGCACTGCCGGATGCAGGCCTGGGCAGTAGAAAGCTTAGTCCCCTCGTAATGTGACCATTGTGGGTTTTAGCATACATTTCCAGAAGCGAATCACAAAATTTCGACAATGCGGGAATGATATTCTTATCACCGGGATTGTAGCCCTGAACAAAGAATTTTTCGATACTGCCGAATTTGCCAAGAACGTCTCGTAACAGTTCCAGCAAATCCGATATATCATCGCCGGTTGTGAACCGATGTCTAAAATCTTTTAGCTTTGCTCTTTTTTGCCCATCAAAGTCTCGCACGAATTGAAAAGGACTATCTCTCATACGTCCGAACAGATTGGTCAGGCTTTTTTCTATCTGCTGCACTCTGCCGTATGCGAGAGCGGCTGCCAGAAAGCCGGCAACTTCCATATCCAGCCGATTGGAATATTGATATATGAATTGCAGCGGGTCCTGCTTGATGAAACAGCGGTGGTTATACTTCACATACAATTTTTCCAGTACATCTTTTATTTTTGCCCGCCGTTTACTCACCAAGCACCGCTGATTTGAACTCGCCAAAATCCATCTTCTCTATCAAGGCGCCGAGCCTTTGACGCGGCTTTGCGCCGGCTTTATAGTATTCAATAATCTTGTCGATTAACTCAAGCGCCTGTTCTTCTGAGAGGTCTCTGACAAGCTCGCGTGACAGCCTGGGTTTGGCGCCGCCGTTTCCACCAACCAGCACTCTCCAGCCGTTCCTCATACCCACAAGCCCGATGTCCTTTATGCAGGTTTCGGCGCATTGATTCGGGCAGCCGCTTACACCAAGTTTCAACTTGCCGGGCAATTGCAAACCGTGGTATTTCTCGTCCAGCTTAAGACCGAGCCCGAGACTATCCTGTATGCCTCGTTTACAAAATGTTGTCCCCGGACAGGCCTTGACGCTGCGCACACAAAGCCCAACCGCAAAGCCCGGCGACATCCCAAGCTCCGACCAGATAGCATCAACATCTTTTTCATTTATTCCGACAATTGCGATTCTTGCGGCACTGGTTATTTTAAGCGCCGCTGCCCCGTACTTCTCAGCTACATCGGCCAGCTTGCGTAGGGTCTGCGGCTTGACAACCCCGCACGGAATATGCGGAGCCACGGCATAAGTTTGCTTGTCCCGCTGGATAATTACTCCCTTTTCGCCATCCTCTAACATATTTGCTTCCTTTCAAACTGCGGTCTTGAATTTCTCAATTCAAAAATAGGATAGTTACCTATTTTGTCCCGCACCAATTAGGCGCGTCCAGCACCAAAAGAGCTTCGGCTCACACCGTTTTGGTGCTGGGCAATTGGTGTGGGATTTTCAAAGAGCCGGAATCCAGTATATCAACTCTTCAGCCGGTAAACAAGCAGGGATTTGCGTATTGCGACTGCTGGGTTTGCAGTGGTGCAAAGTTCGGCTCGCGGAAAACAAAACGCTCAATCGATTGGTGTACTTCGTCCCTGTTCCTTGTATCTGGCCAGCAGCGCTGTCAAGCGTTTGACGATTGCAGGGTGTTTGTCGAAAAGATTTTTCTGCTCTGCGGGGTCTTCATCCAGGTTATACAACTGCCCGGTGCTGCCCGGTTTGGGCCTGCTTCCCCTCGGCCGGACCCAGCCGCCCGAGTCCTGGTTTTCGAGAATCAGCTTCCACGGGCCCTGACGGACAGCGAATACGCCGTATACAGAGTGAGACACAAGCGCTTCGCGGATCGATTTATCCAGCTTCTCGCCCAATAGGACAGGTAGAATGTTATAGCTGTCCTGGCCGGCGTTCTCAGGCAGCTTAACGCCAAGAATCCCCGCACAAGTTGCCATCAGGTCTGTTAGGCATATCGGCTCATTGCTGGTAGTGTCGGGTTTAATCTTACCCGGCCATCGCGCAATAAACGGAATGCGGTGACCGCCTTCCCAGGTGTGAGACTTGTAGCCGCGTATATTGCCTGCGGACTTGTGACCATCCACACCTCTTCTCGGTCCGTTGTCACTTGTGGCGATGAGCAGCGTGTTATCAGTAAGGTGCATCCGTTCCAGTGCCTTGACAATCTGCCCCACACACCAGTCGACCAGAACAACCTGGTCGCCTCGGGACCCGGCCCGACTTTTCCCCTGAACGAATGTCGGTGGCAGCCACGGTGCGTGTGGCGCTGAAAGCGCCAGATACACAAAGAAAGGCTGGTCGGGATTCTTCTTCCTGCTTCCTTCAATGAATTCAATGGCTTTGCTGGTGAATGTCGGGTCCACGTCCTCCAGCACGAATCCCGGCGCGACCCAGCCCGGACGTGGTCGGTAATCCGAATGCTTGCTTTTGTCGACGAAGATTGGCTTATTGGGAATACCTACGGTGTGCCTGTTCTCGATATAACAAAATGGGCCATCGATGGTTGAACAGGCAGCCGTGTAATACGCATAATCAAAGCCGAGGTCCGTTGGTCCGCCGTGAATCGGTTTGGTGAAATCGACGTTCATACCTTTCTTAGGGTCACCGTCTTGCAACGAGCCGTTGAAGTGGGCCTTTGCATCTTTCCAGGTGCCTACATATCCATTATGCCTTGTCCAGCCCAGGCCCAGATGCCATTTGCCAATGCATGCCGTCGTGTAGCCGTGTTTTCTCAAGAGCGAGGCAACGGTCATCCGGCCGGGCTCGATTAAGGGATTGGTATAGCCGCCCACGACGCCGCTTTTCAGCCATGTCCGCCAGCAGTAGCGCCCCGTCAGGATGCCGTAACGTGTGGGCGTGCAGACCGCCGACGGCGAATGCGCGTCGGTGAATCGCATGCCCTGTTTGGCCAGGCGGTCTATGTGCGGCGTGGGGATTTTCGAATCAGGGTTGTAGCAGCTCACATCGCCATAGCCCATATCGTCGGCGAGGATGTAAACAATGTTGGGTTTCTTTGCAGCGCGTTCTGCCGGTGCGCTGCGCGGCACAGCCAGCGCTGCAGCGCCAAGACCTATGGCTCCCAAAAACCGACGGCGATTGATTTTCTTGTCTTTCATAATGAGAACTCCCAACATTGTAACCTGCCGCTCGTTGCCAATCAATAGTGTGGCATATCAGGGCATTGTCGGAAATCTCCCCGCTGCATTAAGGCCACCTGACGAGTGATACATTGAACCTGCTTGAGGTACACGAAGGAATTGGCAAGGATATGACCACTTTTACGAAGGACCCAGCCCCCATCGAGACCCGCCGCAACCGAATAGCTCGAGCTATAGCCGAGCTGAAAAAATT
>JAUVYQ010000286.1 GCA_030603035.1 Phycisphaerae bacterium
GAAGTTATACAATGGTTGATGATTGGTGTTGGCTCCTTCATCGTCGAAGATCTTAATTTTCCAAGAGCTTGGTTTTTCCAGGCAAATGGTTTAGTGGATTTTTATAACAATAGCCTGGTCTGTCCTATAGGCGGAGCTGAAGGTGGAACGGCAACGATTACATGGGGTCCGGAGATACCAAAATTATGAGTTACGAAAAGGGACCAGTCTTGACGATGTTGGAAGATTACAATATTTTTCCTGTTGATGGGATGCATATGCCATCTAAACCTATACCAAGACAGACGATGTATGAACGAACGGACGCCGCTGACGGTGATGATATGTACGTTATCAGTAATCGCCCTGGTCAATTTTCCTGCCAGATAAAATTTTCTTCTTGACAAGCTTTCCTCCAATCGGTATTCTCGAGATATCGTAGGTTCGACTGTGCACAGCGGTCGGACCTTTTTTTTTGTTAAACTTTTTTTATGGAGGTGACATAATGGCGTTAGTAAAATATGGCGGCGGAATCATCCAGATGTCTGGAAGTATCGCCGGAACCACTTACGCTCGTAATCGTTACGGCAACTACGCTCGAGCCAAGACCAAACCGGTGAATCCCAACACCGACCGGCAAGCCGTTGTTCGTGCTGCGATGGCCTTTCTGACAGACCGATGGGCACAAACCCTGACTGCACTTCAGCGAGCGGCATGGAATCTTTACGGCTCCAACGTCGCAATGAAGAATCGTCTCGGCGAGGCCGTATTTCTGACCGGCTTCAATCATTACATCAGGAGTAATTTATGGCGACAAGGAGGTGGTTTTGCTCTTGTCGATGATGGCCCTGTTGTTTTCGAGATTCCGGCTCAAGACAATACGCTTGCTGTCACTGGGTCTGAGGCGGACCAAGAACTGACTTGCAGTTTTAACAACTTGCTGGATTGGTGTACTGAAGCTTTAGCGTATATCTGGTTCTTCCAAGGCAAGCCGCAAAATGCTCAGCGTAATTTCTTTGCCGGGCCGTGGCGTTATCTGCATGGGGTTGGTGGAGTTGACCCAGAGGGAGCTGTTAGCCCAAAGGTTTGCCCTGTGAAGTTTGCAATCGCTGAACTCCAACGCCAATGGATTTACGCTCGAATCTCTCGAGCAGATGGGAGATTGTCGGAACCGTTCCGTGCAGATTGCTTTTGTGGTGCCTGAGAATATGGACGCTGGAATGATATTAATGTGGTCCGGTACCATCGCAACAATCCCAGCTGGGTTTGTTTTCTGCGATGGCAACAATGGCACGCCCGACCTGCGTGACAGATTCATTGTTTGCGCAAAGCAGGATGATGCAGGTGTTGCGAAAACCAACCTGACCGGTGCTCTAACTCAATCGGGCGGTGCAGCCAACCATACGCACACCTTCAACGCCGGTAGTCACAACCATCTCATCCCTTCTACTAAGTTTAACCCCCCGATCGGAGCTGATGATAATTTACCGGACACACTTACTAATAATACTGTTGTTTCCGGTGTCACTGGTAACCAGAACAATCAACCGCCGTATTTTTCACTGGCTTACATAATGAAAACATGATAGGCGGAAAATGCAAACATTGCGGTGCGTGTTGTATTTTTTACGGCTGTGATAAGCTTAACCTGGCGACTAACCGATGTACGATTTATGATAGCCGGCCAGATTGTTGTCGGGTCTGGCCGCAAAGACTCGATTACGTTGAAAAAGTTAATTGCCCTGGCTTCTTTTTATACTGGCAGCCATGGCCGAAAGTAGGTGACTAATTATGCAGATTTATATCGTAGTCTCACTAACAGCAGAAGTCCCGGACGTCGTAACGGGTAAAGCAGCGATCGCATGGATCAAGGAAAAGCTGTCAGCCCGAGACGACT
>JAUVYQ010000222.1 GCA_030603035.1 Phycisphaerae bacterium
GCCAGTGGTCGGGCCTTTCGGGTGATGCCGACATTTCGCCACATAAGGGCTCGGAGCGAGTTTGTAACGTCGGCGGTATCCAGGCGACTGCGGTCTGAATGCGGGATTTGATATTTTATTAGTGGGTGCTTGATATGAGCCACACTTGCTTTTTTGTGCTGGCAGATGGATTGCCCGGCTGTTTTGCCGAATACCAGCCCTTCGAGCAGAGAGTTGCTGCCGAGCCGATTTGCGCCGTGCAGCCTCGTGGAAGCGACTTCGCCGCAGGCGTAAAGATTTTCGATGCTGGTCCTGGTTGAGGTGTCGGTCTTAACGCCGCCAATCATATAGTGTGCGCTGGGTCGTACAGGAATCAGGTCGCCGCTGACGTCTATATCGAAACTTTCGCACAACTCGAAAATATGAGGGAATCTTTTTGCAAAATGTTCTTTGTCGAAGTGACGCACGTCTAAATAGACATGCGTTGATTCGGTTTTTAGCATTTGGGCCAGGATGGCTCGGCTGACAATGTCACGCGGCGCAAGCTCGGCGGATTCGTGATATTCCTTCATAAAACGCCGGCCCTTGTTATCCAGCAGTATGGCACCTTCACCACGAAGTGTCTCGGTAATCAAGGCCCGTGAAGCACCTGCGACATAGAGCGTAGTTGGATGGAACTGCATAAACTCCAGGTCCTGCAAAACGGCCCCGGCCCGGTAAGCCATAGCAATGCCATCGCCGGTTGCAACTTCAGGGTTGGTAGTTTCGCGATAGAGTCGCCCTGCTCCTCCGGTTGCCAGGATTGTGTTTGCAGCCCAAATTATCTGGCCCGCCCCGGGCGGACTGTGCTTATCATGTCCGATTATTCCTATGCACTCGTTGTCGTCGTTGGTGAGTAAATCAATGGTATAGAAGTTTTCTAATATTTTTATATTGGGATTTTGCCTGACTTTTTTTATGAGTGTTTCTGCGATTATCCGACCTGTTTCATCGCCGTGGGCGTGAGCAACACGAGGGTGCGTGTGGCCGCCTTCGAGCGTAGTGGCAATATGGCCGTCGATTTGGTCAAACTCAGCGCCCCAGCGGAGCAGTTGCGCTATCAGTTCAGGCCCCTGCCGAACGACCAGCTCGACTATGTCCCGGTCACATAGCCCGCAGCCGGTGTTAAGCGTATCGGTTATGTGTGATTCGAATGTGTCTGTTTTATCAAGCGCTGAAGCGATTCCGCCCTGGGCTTTCCAGGTGTTACTATCTTCCAGAGTACCCTTGCAAACAATGATGACATTGCAGTGCCCGGCCGCTTCGATAGCGGCACGAAGACCGGCGATGCCCGCTCCAATAACCAGGCAATCGGTAAAGAGCTGGTGCGTTGAGATAGAGTCAATATTTACTAAATAGCGCCTAAAATCCGGCATAAAACCTCCTGCACAATAGCGTAAAACGTAAAACTTTTAAATTCCACAGTTTTACGTTTTTCGTTTTAAGTTTTTAGTTTTAATTATGATACCTGAATATGTGGTTTTTGGAAACCAGCAATTTTCGTGGTTCGTGGCTTGTGGCACGGAGCACAATTTACGATTTACCCCGCCCCTTGGAGGGGCGGGATTTACCGGTGGGCTAATTTGGACCAGTCGCAGCCCATCAAAGACCCGACAATAAATTCTCCCGGATTCGGAGCTTCGATGTCAACAGTTTCATCGAAAGGCACAACGGAGAGTATATTTACACCGCCGCATTGGCTTATTACCTGCTCGGCGGTGTCTTCGGCTACTGTTGCTTTGGTGGCATCGTAGCCGTTAATGACCACGCCGGCGATTTTCAGCTCTGTAGCCCGGATGCAGTCAATTGTCATAAGTGTGTCGTTCACCGTTCCCGGATTCAGGCGGGCGATTAGCACTACAGGCAGAGCGAATTCGACTGCCAAATCCAGGAGGTCAAATTCCATTGTCAAAGGCACGCGCACTCCGCCGATGCCTTCGACGATGACAATGTCACTATTCTCACAGATATCTTTATAAGCGGCTGCGATTCTGTCAAAATCTATAGGATTTCCTTCACGAGCGGCGCTTACAATAGGCGATGCGGCGGTGAGGTAACTGACGGGAGTTATTGTGGAAAGGAGCAAGTCGCTGTTTGCACAATAGGAGAGGAATTCGGTATCGTTGCTTATCAAGCCCTCCCAACTGCGTTTGCAGCCGGTGGCAATTGGTTTGAATACGCCGACTTTTAGGCCGTTATCAGTTAAAATTTTAGCGATGGCGCCGGCTATTAATGTTTTGCCTGCACCGGCGTCGGTGCCGGCTACAAAAAGACCTGCCTTTTTGGGTAAGTTCAGGTTAATCGGCATTGGACTTTTATCCGTTAGCCCTGGTTGGGGTCAATATTATTAGGCTCGTTGGGTTCTTGTGAACTTTTAGGTTTTTTGCGATTCAGGACGATTTCTTCAGGGAACACTCTGCTGTCATCGGCGTATTTTAGGACAAATGCCTGGAGTTCTTTTGTCGATGCTGTCAGAATAAGCCTGTTCTCAATTGATGTATGCTTTACGGCATTTGGGTCTTCCTTGAGTAGTTTCTCCATACCATCATCGTCCGTTAATCGCATCTTTAACTGGGGTTCAATGGAGTCAACTTTTATAAATGTATGAACAGGCACGAGGAAGAGCATATTATATGCCCAATATACCCAGCCCTCATTCGGGTCGTCTGGGTCCTGTGGGACGTATGGTAATTGACTTGGGAAAACGTCGAGGAAAAGCCTGTTCTCCAGCTTCACCAAATGTGCGAAAAACGAGCCTTTTGTACTGTCCTCATTGTTAGAAAAGAGCAATCTATACGTCTTTTCGGGTTTTTCAGGCTGTGTAAAATCCAAAGCATTGTTGGCATCCACGAAACGCTTAAATTCCCAAGCAGTTTCGTTAGAGTCATCTACCCAGGTGCCTAACAATTTCTCTTCGAACACAACATCTTCTTGGTTATAAAGTGGATGGAGCGACATAACAGGGACACAGCCGCCTAAAAGGACAGCTAACAGGTAGAAAAGAAACTTTTTGGTATTCATTTTTC
>JAUVYQ010000081.1 GCA_030603035.1 Phycisphaerae bacterium
GCCATTCCCTCAATACTTCTCAAACTGAAATGGCCTGAGTCTAAAAGCGATTTCAAATCGATTACAGTCATTTTTGCTTGTAACCCAATCTTATTTAAATCGTTACGACGTTTTCCGAATCAAACAACCGGACAGTAGTGAGAACATATGAAATCATGGGCTAATAAAAAGGCACATCAGAAGATTGACGAGTTGCAGTATTCGCAGCCTGTTGAAGACTTTGGTCAAAATGATTGGGAAAATTTTAAATTGGTATGTTTTCGCAGGCTCGGTGATACCATCGTTTCCACTTATGCTTACGACCAATTTGAAGAATCACCTTTTTTATATTCAGCCGTTCTAAAACCTGTTGGCCCACTTTCCCTATGGGAAAAGAGTAAAGATTTCATACATTACAAACTTCCTCTTGGTGATAAGTTTGTTGGGTTTCCCTACCCTAAGAAACGGTAGTTAGTGGTGGACTTTTTCGCAATTGATGAGGATGCCTATGAAAAACATATAACTGTGTTTTTTAACAAGGCAACCAAAGACCCAAAAGCGTTGATTTCTGAACTGCTAATCAATGGAGGGAAGCTGCTTGGGGAAGTCGAGCGAAGAAGCTCGTATGAGAACGGGTGGGGTAAAGCAGAAAAGATACAGCAAAACGAAGAGATGAAGAGATTGTATGAGCATTACAAAGGGCTTCGTATTAACAATACTGAGGGGAACCTATTAGAGAATGATAATAAAATGCCCTCTGAATAAGGCTCGGCCTTGGTGCGGTGGCCTTTCGATTTTCAATTTACAATTGACGATGGTTCGACTTTGCTCACCACAGGTTTACAATTGGGGAATTGGGATTGCCGCGCGAACCTACGGTTCGCTCGCAATGACACAAAAATATTAACGACTAAGCACAATTGTTTCAGTTGGGCCGAGGAGTTTGTATCGGATTCCTCCCCAGCAGATAGTTCTGCCGAAGGCGGAAGAGATAATAAAAAATAGCAGCAGTAACGACCAGAGCCAGAAGAAAAGGATGTCAGCGGCACGAGCGGCCCTCATTTGCGGCAAATCATACTTGAGCAATTTACTAATCATTTTCTGACGCATTATTGCCCGGCCCAGTTGACTTGCGAAAAACAAAATAGGTACAGCAGCAAAAAGTGGCAGGTTCGTATCTTTAATCGTTGCGGCATAGACTGCCAGGACGGCTCCGGCCCATAAACCCAATATCGAGTATAAACTGCTGCACAATCCGAACCACCAGGTCCGCGGAGCGCTTACGCGGGTGATTAAAAATTGTCGCCGGCCAAATTCAAAAAGCCTTCGCCAGCTCGTGGATTCGTACGAAGCCGCCAGACAGGCAGGGACGAAAACCACTTTTTTGCCGGCCTTCTTGACGGCTAAGCTGAGCGACAAATCATCGCTCAGGGCTTTTGGCCAGATTTTGTCAAGACCCACTTCGCGAAAGACATCAACGCGAATGGCCATAGACCCGCCCCAGGCTTGATTGAAACGGGTGCTACCAAGCAATTGGGCGATCTTAGCGTTCACAGCCGATAGGGCCAGACTGGCCAGATTGTTCTTTTTCGGTATAAACCAACGATAGCCGCTGGCAGTGCCATTTTTGGACTTTCGAAGAGGCCAAACTATGTGACTTAGCCAGTCGCTGCGGACAGAAATATCGGAATCGGCAAAGGCCAGGACTTCGACATCATCGCCAATTCTCTCATAGCAGTAGAGCAAATTATGGTTTTTTTGACTGCAGGATTGTCCCTGACCCGCCCCGTTAGAAAACTTCCTTTTTAGAGACTGTTGCCCGCTTGTGGAATTTCTAACGGGGCCCGCAACGAATACCTGTACGTCTTGAGCCTTTGAGCTTTGGCTTAGTCGGTTTTTCAATTTGCATAATTCGTCATAGGCCGGGTCCGACTTATCGGCAACCACGAACCACAGCAGATAATTTTCGTAGTCCTGATTAAAAAATGAGGTGATATTTTTTTCAAAAGCTGAATCCAGGTCCTTGCACGGCACAATCAGGGCGGTCCGAGGGCGATATAATGAACGCTTCTTTTTGTATTTCGCCAGCGCATAGCGATAGTTGCGACGCATCTGGATGAAGAAGACTAATTGCGACAGAATTGCTGCCAGGGCTATATAATAATACCAATCCATCATAAGAAATTAAAAATATAAAATGTAAAATGCAAAATTGCATTACAAAATTCAAAATATTTCTTGCTTTCTTTTTGGCTTTTAATTTTAAGATTTGTGTTTTGGTTTTGCACTTTTGCTTTGAGTTTTTAAGATATAAAAGTCAACGGGATTATCAGGTCGATTAGCTGCTCAATAGTGTAGGATTTTGCCAGGCTGAACGCGAGCAAACAGCCGTGATTATGGTCGGAGGCAATAATTATCAGATTCTTGCCGGCCAGGCTCCATCCTTGCTGTTGCGGTTGATGGCCGAGAATAAAAATATCAACGTCGAGGAGCTTGGCCATCTTATCGAGCAGTGCCTGACTGTGTTTTCTGCCCCACGTTAAAAGGTAAGCTGAACCGGGTTTGACCACATCGTTGATTTTCAGCTGTCTTTCCAGAACCTCTGTGTCGAATTTATCGATGTAACGGTCGCTGGGCAGCGAATGCGACAGCCAGATTCTGTTATCACATCTGACCGCTAACGGTTGTGAAAATAGAAATTGTCTTATCGCCAGTTGGATATCAGCGCTGGCCTGCTTGAATTCTCGGTCCAAAGCCGACTTTATTGAGCGGTTCATTTCTTTGCCGTCTTTCATAACTTTGCTGTTGTTGATGAAAGTGGTGTCATGATTTCCCATAATAATATGGACGCGGTCGGGGAAGCTTAATTTATAGCGGGCAACGTCGAACAACAATTTATAAGATAGACACCCGCCTTTGGAATCCTGGGGGCCTCCGTGTATGATTTCCTGCAGGACGATATGCCTGTCGGGCTTGTTTTCCAAATCGGCAAAAGCAGCTATTCTTTCGAAGTTTCGCCGATGTCCGTGAATATCGCCGGTTATAATCAGGCTGCCGTCAGCAGGCAAATGAATCAAATTACCACGTCGAAACTTGTCTGCGTTGCTGGCTTCTACACCCTTGTTCAGCAAATCAATTATTGTTTGAGGCATTTTTATTCGTTTTTATCTCCCGAAAGGGATGCCCCTTGGCACTGCCCCCAAATATGCTGTGTATCATCAGGTCCAGTCTCGATATAACGGTCATCATATTACGCGGGCGCTCTGCGGGGTTGTCTTCTACGCAATCCATTACGAGTTTTGATATTCCTAACGGTATTTGTTTTTTCAGTTCGTGAGGCGCTCGGCGGGGTTGGGGTACAGCCAGGCCAAAGCTGTCCTTTTTAGGTATCAAGGTAGGGACGCTCTTTCCGGTAAGGGCCCAGTACATTGTCGCCCCCAGATTGAAGATATCGGTTTTTGGGCCGAGCGGCTTGCGCCTAACCTGCTCAGGCGCAATGTAATCCGGGGTGCCCTGAATACGCTGCTTTGTCGTTCCGATTTTGCAGCTCTGGCCGAGGTCTATAATTTTAATCGCGCCGGCTTTGCTCATAAGAATATTATTGGGCTTTATATCGCAGTGAACAAATCCGTGCTGGTGCATAGCATTAAGGCCGGTTGCGACCATCCTGAATACAAGCAATACATCGACCAAACTCAAAGTAGGGCCCTCTTCGAGGGTTTTACCTTCAAATAGTTCCATAGAAAGCAGTAGCTCTTTTACTTTGAACATATTGCGTATTTTCTTTAGTTTGTAGCACTTACGGACGTAGGGGTGGTCTATGCGCCGGGCCAGTTTATATTCGGTCTCTGTCTGCTCGAAGATTCTTGAATCTTCCGGCCTTTCAAATATAACTCGTTTTAGAGCAACATTGGTCTTGTCCTGCTCGTCGGTTGCCATATAGATTGTGCTGCGAGCACCGGTTCCAATGCGTTTGATTATGGTAAACCCACCGACGTTGAGTATATCCTTAGCCATATTACCAACAACCTGGAATTTAACAATCTACCGATATTTCACTACCTATTTATAAGATGCGCTGAACGGGCCTTCTGTTCCGTTAATTTTGCTATTCAGCAGTAGAGTTACTATTCGTATAAGACGCAAAACAGCCGGGAATCTTACAACCTTTTTTCTAAAAACCTGAAAATATGTAAAAAACATCTTTACATTAAACTGTAGGCCGCTTCACTTAAGTTTTTGTAAAGTCAGCAATCTACAATATAATTCGTTAGTTGTCCAGCATTACAGGGTTTTTTCGCGGTATCGCCAAAAAAAAGATGAACCTTGACAAAGCTGTTGAAATGTAGATAATGCTTTAAAGTAATTTAGACGAAAACGACTTTTGGAATGTAACGTATTGATTTTAGTTGGCTATTCCCCGATAGCTCAACTGGTAGAGCGAGTCCGGCAGCCGAAGGCTGACGGATTAACCGTTAGGTTGTAGGTTCGAGCCGTACTCGGGGAATTTGTGTGGGCAAGGTAAATAAAGACAAGTGCTGCGTTGAAAATATCAGAATTAGAGCTAATTGTTCCCCGATAGCTCAACTGGTAGAGCGAGCGGCTGTTAACCGCTAGGTTGTAGGTTCGAGTCCTACTCGGGGAGGTGTGGCATTTTTTGTGTACGTAATCGAAAGTTTGACTACTGGTCGGCGTTATATCGGCCAGACCAGCGACTTGAATCGCCGTTTGGCAGAACATAACGACCCGGCGCACAAGCCCGCAAAGTATACTTCCAAGCAGGCTGGCCCCTGGAAACTAATCTATCAGGAAATCCATCCGACGCGCTCCCAAGCCATGCGGCGTGAACGCTGGCTCAAATCAATAACAGGGCGACGATGGCTAAATGCCAAACTTAGTAGAGCGAGTCCGGCGGCCGAAGGCTGACGGATTAACCGTTAGGTTGTAGGTTCGAGTTCTGCTCGTGGAGGTTTTTTATTGAACATAAGCTGCTTTTTCACTACATTATCCTCAGAAAAGGCAGTTTTGGCAGGATTGCGAAAAATTAAATTATTTTTTGAACACAACATACCCCAGGGGGGTATAATAAAAGTGCAGATACAAAAGGCATAAGAGATGAAGAAAAATCCGAGTCACGAGGATAATCTGGTTGCATTAAGACGAATTGAGGGGCAGGTTCGCGGCGTTCAAGGGATGATCGAAAATCGTAAATACTGTATTGATATTTTAAACCAGATATATGCTGTCAGAGGTGCCCTTGCCAGGGTAGAAGAAAGGATTTTAGAAAAGCACTTTCAACACTGCGTAACTGAAGCCGTAAAAGGAAGTTCTGAAAAAGAAAAACAGCAAAAGCTGAATGAAATTCTAAAACTAATACATCAAACACGCACGGTATAAAATATGGTCGTATGAAGCGGCTTATCTGTATAATGAAATGGTTACACCGTACAATTTAAGGAGCTGAAAATATGAAGGGACAAATCTTTCTGATTATGGGGGTGGTTGCGTTTGTCTTCATACCGTCTGTCCGGGCTTCGCAGCAGCCAGGCGATGCGAACAGTCTGGCGAATCTTCAGGATTACTTACGTTATGCTGCGCTTCATAACGCCGGTCTTAAGGCTGCGGTTGAGCAGTGGAGAGCGGCGAAAAAACAAATCCCTCAGGCTCAGGCATTGCCGGACCCTAAATTTACCTATGGGTATTTTATTAATGAGGTCGAGACGCGGGTTGGGCCGCAGAAGCAAAAGTTCGGCATAATGCAGGTTTTTCCGTGGTTCGGCAAGATTAAGGCAAGGACGGACACTGCCGCGGCGGCTGCAGAAGCTGCCCGGAAGCGCTACGAGGCGGCAAAGTTAAAGCTGTTTTTCGAAGTGAAAGAGGCGTTTTATGAATATACATATTTGGCGAGTGCAGTTGAGATAGCGAGGGAAAATCTTGAGCTCATCAAGCATTTTGAAGAAGTTGCGCGAATCAAATATATTGCAGCGGCGGCAGGCCACCCTGACGTGATACGTGCACAGGTGGAACTGGCCAAGCTGGAAGACCACCTGGAGGCTCTTGAGGATTTGAGAAGACCGGTCGCGGCCAGGCTTAATGCGGTTCTTAACCGGCCAACTGCCGCCAGGCTGGATTGGCCTAAAAAGCAAGAGTTTCAGCAAGTTCATTTGGATAGGTCACAAATGATAGAGATGTTGAAAGACAGGAATCCGGAACTTGCCGGTCTGGACTGGGAAGTTGAGGCAGCAAAAAAGAGGGTTGAACTGGCGAAAAAGAAATTTTACCCGGATATTGGGGTGGGAGTGGACTGGATTCAAACCGATGGAGCGATTTCTTCGGGTGTAAGTGGTAGCGGCGAGGACCCGGTAATTTTGATGTTCTCGATGAATTTGCCATTATGGCGAAACAGCTACAAAGCTGCGGAGCGACAGGCCAAAGCCAATGTAAGAAAAATCACACAGCAAAAAATAGATACTGAAAACAATATCCTGGCGAAAGCCGTGCAGGTATTATACAATTTTGAGGACAGCACAAGAAAGACACACTTGTATGGGGATATTCTGGTCTCGAAGGCCGAGGAGCTCGTCCAGGCTTCGGAAACAGCATATAAGGCGGGGACAGTAGATTTTCTAAGCCTCATAGATGCTCAGCAAATGCTGCTCAGGTATCAGCTGGCGTATGAGAGAGCCGTAACCGACAACCAGCAGAAGCTGGCTGAACTGGAGATGTTAGTGGGAATGAATTTGGGAACGAAATAACAAAAGTGCACGTTTTAAATAAAAGAGGCTTTTATGCAGAGTTCCAAATTGAAATCCTGGTTTAGCAAACCCAAGGTTAGGTTTGTAATAGCTGTAATTCTGGCTTTTGTGGCGGGATATATCATTCGGGGTCCTGGAAGCCAAAGGGGTTTATCTGATTCGGGCCAGCAGTCTGTTTCGCAAAAGTGGTACTGCTCGATGGATCCCCAGGTTATTGAAGACAAGCCTGGCAAGTGTCGGATTTGTGGGATGGACTTGATCCCGATGCCACTTGACTTGGCCGCCAGCATAGGTCCTCGGGTATTGGTAGTCTCCGAAGAAGCGGCCAAACTTATGGAGATTGAGACTACGATGGTCGAGAGGAAGTTTGTTACAACCGAGATTCGGATGGTCGGCAAGATAGACTACGATGAGACGCGAGTTAAAAATATCACGGCGTGGTTGCCCGGCAGAAGCAGAATCGACCGCCTCTTTGTAGATTTTACTGGGATCACGGTCAAGAAAGGCGACCATATGGTCGAAGTCTACAGCCCTGAACTGATTAGCGCACAGGCTGAATTGCTTCTGTCCTCAACAAAATTGCTCGCCAGAGAGAAGCTGAGACTACTTGGTTTGACGGCCGAGCAGATTGAGCAGATTGAAAAGACAGGAAAACCGGTTGACCATCTTACGATTTATGCTCCAATCGGCGGAGTGGTTGTTCACAAGAATGCCACCGAAGGTATGTACGTTACGGAGGGCAGCAAGCTTTATACGATTGCCGACCTTTCGCAACTGTGGGTCAAGCTGGACGCCTACGAATCTGACCTGTCGTGGCTGCAATACGGACAGGAAGTTGAATTTATGACCGAAGCCTATCCGGGTGAGGTTTTCAAAGGCAGGATTACTTTTATCGATCCCATGCTCAATGATAAAACACGAACCGTCAAGGTCAGAGTAAATGTCAGCAATACGGACGGCAGACTCAAGCCTGATATGTTTGTCAGGGCGGTGGTGCGAGCTAAAGTCGCTCAAGGTGGTATGGTAATGGCCCCTGAGATGGCGGGAAAATGGATTTGTCCGATGCACCCGTCGGTGGTTAGGAACGATGCAGGACAGTGCGATATATGCGAAATGGATTTGGTTACAACCGAATCACTTGGCTATGTTAAAGCAGATTTGCCGGATGAGGCACCCCTTGTCATTCCTGCTTCTGCAGCACTGGTAACAGGAAGAAAACTCGACCGTGCAGTTGTATACGTTCAAAAGCCGGATGCGGAAAAACCAACCTTCGAGGGAAGAGAAATAGTGCTCGGCCCCAGAGCCGGGGATTATTACTTGGTTAAGGAAGGTCTGGCCGAAGGTGAAATCGTCGTAACTAACGGCAACTTCAAGATTGATTCTGCTATGCAAATACAAGCCAAGCCGAGTATGATGAATCCAGAAGGCGAAAAAGCTCCAACTGGGCATCCTGGTCATAGTCATTGAATTGAAAAAAGTTTTATGAACCAAAATCTATTTTGAAAGGAAAACAAAATGAAAAGCAAAAAGAAACAAGTTAAGATAATACTCCTGCTGGCAGGCCTCTTGTTGGTTGGCCTGTTTGTGCTGAATAGCTGCAAAAAATCGGAGCCTACCACACCGACAGAGCCCAATGAGGTGGTTTCGGCTGCAATCGAGCAGACTATCTGCCCGATAATGGGAAACGCCATCAACAAGGATATTTTCACTGAGTATAAAGGCAAAAAGGTCTATTTCTGCTGCCCTGAGTGCAAAGAGAAGTTTGAGGCCAAGCCCGAAGAGTATATTGCCAAGCTGCCCCAGTTCAAAGAATAAGAATTAGAAAAAGCAATCAATGGATGAGCAGTTAAACAACCTCGACAGCCAATCTGCCGGGTTGCTCAGCAAAATAATAGGCTTTTGCTTGAGCAATCGGCTTCTGGTGGTGATGCTGGTCCTGGCTGTAATTGGCTGGGGGGTTGTAGTTGCTCCGTTTGACTGGCAGCTTGGTCCTGTGCCGCGCGACCCTGTGCCGGTAGATGCAATCCCGGACATTGGCGAAAATCAGCAGATTGTTTTTACAAAGTGGCCCGGCAGAAGTCCGCAGGATGTGCAAGACCAGATCACATATCCTCTGACCGTAGTTTTGCGTGGTATCCCCAGGGTTAAAACAATCCGCAGCAGTTCGATGTTCGGATTTTCGAGCATATACATAATCTTTGATGAGGACGCCGGCTTCGACTGGTCGCGCGGGAAGATAATTGAGCGGCTGAACTCTCTGCCGATGGGCACTTTACCGCAGGGAGTAAGTCCTGCTTTGGGGCCTGACGCAACGGCACTCGGACAGGTATTCTGGTATACGCTGGAAGGATACGACAAGCAGGGCAGACCCACTGGCGGCTGGGACCTGCAGGAGCTTCGTTCTATTCAGGATTGGATCGTTCGAGATGCTCTGCAATTCGCTAAAGGTGTAGCAGAAGTTGCTTCAATCGGCGGCTTTGTCAAGGAATATCAAATCGACGCCGACCCCGATGCAATGCGGGCAGCCGGTGTCAGTCTTACTGAAGTTTTTGCAGCGATACGGGCATCAAACATAGATGTCGGCGCCAGGACAATCGAAATAAACCGTGTTGAATATGTAGTTCGGGGAATCGGCTATATTAAGAGCGTTGCCGATATTGAAAACACGGTGATAAAAGTTAATGACAACGTCCCGATACTGGTAAAGAATATCGCCAATGTAAGTTTAGGTCCCGCCTTGCGGCGCGGGGCGCTGGATAAGGAAGGGGCCGAGGCGGTCGGTGGCGTGGTTGTGGTCAGGTTTGGCGCAAATCCCCTGGAAGTTATAAAAAATGTAAAAAAGAAAATTGCCGAGATTGCACCGGGCTTACCTAAGAAAACTTTGTCGGACGGAACGGTCAGCCAGGTCAAAATAGTCCCATTTTATGACCGAACAGGCCTAATCTATGAAACCCTTGGGACCTTAAATAGTGCCCTTGCTGAGGAAATCCTTGTTACAGTTATTGTCATAATAATTTTGCTCAGGCAAATCCGCAGTTCAATTCTGGTATCAGGATTATTACCGTTGGCAGTATTGATGTGTTTCATCGCGATGAAAGTCTTCGGCGTAGATGCCAACATTGTCGCATTGTCAGGCATTGCAATAGCGATTGGCACGATGGTGGATATGGGCATTGTGGTTTGCGAGAATATTGTTAACCATTTAACTGATGCAGGCGAACAACAATCACGCTTGAAGGTGATCTACAATGCCGTTACCGAGGTTGGTTCAGCCGTACTTACAGCCATAGCTACAACAGTTGTCGGATTCCTGCCGGTTTTTACAATGACCGGTGCGGAGGGCAAACTCTTCAAGCCTTTAGCTTATACAAAAACATTTGCACTTTTTGCCTCTGTCATTGTTGCTCTGACTGTTATTCCGCCTTTGGCCTACCTGTTATACAAGAAGGGCAAAGCCAATACGAAAAAAAGATCGATCAAAATTGGCAAATTCAGTCTGCCGTCTGAGGTTGTAATTGCCTTTGTGGTCGCGATTGTTTTGGCGAAATACTGGCTGCCTTTAGGCCCGGACAGAGGGCTTTTACTCAACTTGATATTCGTGATAATACTTTTAGGCCTGGTCCTGTTTTTAATTTTCATGTTGCAAAGAAATTATGAACGTATGCTCAGATGGACTCTCGAGCACAGAGTAAAGTTTTTATGTGCACCTGTTATTTTGGTTATTTGCGGCGGTTTTATCTGGCGTGGTATGGGCAAGGAATTTATGCCGTCTTTGGATGAAGGCTCATTTCTGTATATGCCGACAACTATGCCGCACGCATCCATAGGTGAGGCCCTCGATGTGTTGGCGAAACTCGACACGGCTATAAAGTCAATACCGGAAGTCGATACTGTGGTCGGCAAAATCGGCAGGGTTGAAAGCCCGCTTGACCCTGCACCGATTTCTATGGTCGAGACGGTCATCAACTACAAGTCTAAATATAAGACCGACAAAAATGGGCGAATAATAACCGACGAAAAAGGCAAGGCTATTCGCCAATGGCGGGAACACATCAAGAGCCCCGATGATATATGGAAGGAAATAGTCAAAGCAGCCCAACTGCCCGGCACAACCAGTGCGCCAAAGCTCCAGCCCATTGCCGCACGAATAGTAATGCTGCAAAGTGGGATGCGGGCACCGATGGGGGTCAAGATAAAGGGACCGGATCTTAAAACAATCGAAAAGGTTGGTTTGGAAATTGAAAGATTGCTCAAGGAAGTGCCTTCTGTTGATGCTTCGGCGGTCTTCGCCGACAGAATCATCGGAAAGCCCTATATTGAAATCCATATCAACAGAGTTGCTATTGCCCGATACGGCATAAAATTGGCTGATGTCCAGAACGTAATTGAGATAGCCATAGGCGGCAAGCCGATCACAACTACCGTTGAGGGCAGGGAGAGATATCCTGTCCGGGTAAGGTATATGCGAGAATTGCGGGACCAGTTGGAAACCCTCACCAGGATACTTGTGTCGGCTCCCGGTGGTGCACAAATACCCCTCGAGCAGATTGTTGAAATTGAGTATATACAAGGCCCGCAGGTCATAAAGAGCGAGGATACTTTTCTCGTTGGTTACGTTTTGTTTGACGCAAAAAAGGGCTACGCAGAAGTTGATGTGGTCCAGGACTGTCAAAAGCATCTTGAATCGAAAATAGAAACAGATGAATTTGTTTTGCCGGAAGGTGTAAGTTTCATTTTTACAGGTACTTACGAAAGTCAGATTCGTTCGCAAAAAACTTTGATGCTTGTCGTCCCTGTTGCTCTGTTTATTATTTTTATGATTTTGTATTTCCAGTTCAAGTCGGTTTTAACAACACTGCTTGTCTTCAGCGGTATCTTTGTAGCCTGGGCAGGCGGCTTTATACTGCTTTGGCTTTATGGCCAGGATTGGTTCCTTAACCTTTCATTGTTTGGCGTCAATCTCAGAGAACTTTTTAACATCCATCAATATAATTTAAGTGTGGCAGTATGGGTGGGCTTCCTTGCATTGTTCGGCATTGCCTCGGATAACGGCGTAATCTTCGCAACATATCTAAATCAGCGTTTCGACCGGGACAAACCCAGCTCAATCCAGGCGGTGCGTCAGGCAACTGTCACAGCTGCAATGCGAAGGGTAAGACCTGCACTGATGACA
>JAUVYQ010000112.1 GCA_030603035.1 Phycisphaerae bacterium
CTTACAACTCTCGAACTCCTATAGAAGTACTAAAAAAGCTCGCCAAAGATAAAGAAACAGGGGTTCGCTCAACTGTTGCGGGAAATCCGAATACACCTGACGATGTTTTGGTATCTCTCGCAGAGGATGATGAATATTGGGTCAGATATTGTGTTGCTGACAACGCCCGGGCTCCCGCGGATGCCCTGTTAGAACTGGCAAAGGACCATAACAAAAGCGTGCGAATGGAGGTGGCCCAAAATCGGAATACACCAGTCAACGTATTGCAGATACTGACCAAAGACGAAGACTCGCACGTATCTAAAGCCGCCAGATTGGCACTTGAGAGGCGTGGTCTTTGAGGGGGCTTTAACCGGAAATAGCAGTTCCGGAAATAGTCGTTTCAGCCGGCATTTAATCATTTCTAATTCTTGACTTTTCGGCCAATTGCAGGTAATCTATTTGCGAAAGAATTAGACACAGATTTGCACCGTCTTATTAGACACAGATTAATACTGTTTAGAGAGGAAATATGAAGGAAGTCAAGCAAGCCGAAGAACATATCGAGGATATGCCTATCCTCGATGAGCTGAAGATTTCATACCTTAATTATGCGATGAGCGTGATTGTTTCGCGTGCCCTGCCGGACGTCCGCGACGGGCTGAAACCGTCGCAGAGGCGGATACTGGTTGCGATGAATGATTTGAATCTCGGCCCACGAAGCAGACACCGCAAGTGTGCCAAAATCGTGGGCGATACCAGCGGTAACTACCATCCGCACGGCGACCAGGCAACGTACGGGACGCTGGTGCGTCTGGGCCAGGATTGGAATATGCGTTATCCGCTGATTGACCCTCAGGGTAACTTCGGCAGTATCGATGCCGACCCGCCTGCTGCTATGCGATATACCGAAGCGAGAATGGCTGCACCGGCTATGGAAATACTCGAAGATATCAACCACGACACTGTCGATTTTGTGCCGAACTATGACGAGACCCGCACCGAACCAACGGTTTTGCCGTGCAAGTTTCCGAACCTTCTGGTCAACGGCTCGACGGGAATTGCCGTGGGTATGGCGACCAACATTCCGCCTCACAATATTGCCGAGGTCTGTAACGCCCTGCTTCTGGTGATTGAAGACCCGCGGTGCGGGTTCAAGGATATTATCAAGCGTCTGCCCGGGCCGGACTTCCCAACAGGCGGTATCATCTGCGGCAAAAAAGGGATTATGGATGCTTACACCACCGGCAGGGGCCATTTGACGGTCCGAGGCAAAATAGATATCGAAGCAACCAAAAGGGGCAAAACAAGAATTGTAATAACTGAAATACCATATATGGTTGTCAAGACCACGATTGTCTCCAAAATTGCGGATTGTGTCCGAAATGGTCAGATGGCCGAAATCGCCGACATCAGGGACGAATCGGACCGACACGGCTTACGTATTGTCGTGGACTTAAAAAAAGACGCCGACGGCGAAATCGTATTGAACAAGCTGTACCGTTACACTCCTCTGCAGAGCACGGTTGCCATTTCCAATATCGCCCTGGTTAACAGGAGGCCCGAAACCCTGAACATCAAGCAGATGCTTGACTGCTTCATCGGGCATCGCAAGACCATCATCCGCCGGCGAACCAGATTTCTGTTAAAAAAATGCAGAAACAGGGCCCATATCCTTGAGGGCCTTATCCTGGCGGTCAGTGACATCGACGACATCATTGAGTTGATAAAAAAATCTCCCGATGCGCCAACAGCAAAGTTGAACTTAATGAAAAAGCCGCTGCGATTGGCAGAATCAGCTACATTAAGGGAAATCCTACCTAAGGCCTTCATCAGGAAGAAAAGCAAATCCGACCAATTCCTGACAGGCCCACAAGCCGATGCGATTTTAACAATGCAGCTGCAAAGACTGACTGGCCTGGAGATGAAAAAGCTCGCCCAGGAATACGCCGGCCTTACCGAACAGATAGAGGGCTACGAGGCAATACTGGCCAACGAGGAGACGCTGCTGGATATCATTCGCGAAGACATTTACGAAATAAAGGAAAAGTACGGGGACAAGAGGAGGACAAAAATCGCCGGCAAAATTGAGCTGTTCGATATCGAGGATTTGATAGCTGAGGAGGACGTTATTGTTACGGTAAGTCACAGCGGATACGTAAAGCGAATGCCGCTGGATACATATCGCAAGCAGGCCAGGGGCGGCAAAGGCATTATCGGCTCAGATACCAAAGAAGGCGACTTCATAGAACATCTCTTTACCGCCTCCACGCACGATTATCTGCTTATATTTACCAATCGCGGCAAATGCTACTGGCTGAAGGTCTATGACGTCCCGAGCATGTCAAGGCAAAGCAAGGGCAGAAATATTGTGAACCTGCTGAAGCTGGGCGACCAAAAAATGGCATCCATAATCAACGTGCGCGATTTTGATGAGGATACCGACACCCAGGACGTACGTCAGCTTGTTATGGCTACAAAGAATGGAATCATAAAAAAGACCAGACTCTCGGCCTACAGCAACCCCAGACCAAGCGGTGTCATTGCAATCAAGCTCGACCCTAATGATGATTTGATTGGCGTTGCCTTGACAACAGGCAGGGACCATATTGTACTGGGGACGCGGGATGGTATGACGATACGCTTCGACGAAAAGCAAGCTCGCTCAATGGGCCGGGTCTCACGAGGCGTTAGAGGGATTAAACTGCGTCCCAAAGACAGTGTGGTCGATATGGTAGTCGCCGAGGAAAAATCCTCATTGCTTACGGTCTGTGAAAAAGGGTACGGCAAACGAACAAGCCTTGAAAATTACCGGGCGCAAAACCGAGGCGGAGTAGGGCTGATAAACATAAAAACAACCGCCCGAAACGGCAAAGTAGTTGCGCTCAAGGCCATCCAGAGCAAGGACGACCTGATGATGATAACCGCCAACGGAATAATTATTCGCACCGGTCTGGAAAAAATCCGCTCGATAGGCAGAAACACGCAGGGCGTTCGCTTAATCAAGCTCAAAGCCGGTGACAAACTCGTCGCCGCCGAAAAGATAAGTCCCGAAGATGTAAACGCCTCAAAAGAAAAATCCGACACTAATCAGAAACTGAAATCTAAATCGGAACCGAAGCCAGAAGCCAAATCTAAGCCGAAATCTAAGCCGAAACCTAAGCCGAAAGCCAGGCCGAAATCCGGTTCAAAACCTAAACGTAAGAAAAAGAGCAGCAAAAAAACTCGCAAATCAAAGTAGCGCCTCGCCATATTGTATCGGTAAGAGCAAAGATGGCCGATGAGCACACTGAAGTCAAAGAAAAAACACGAGCTGATTTATGTAATCGCCGGCAAAGAAGATTCTCTGCTCAACGCCCGGTGCCAGGAACTTCTTGAGAAGCTATTAGAGCCGTCGGAAAGAGCAACCGGACTTTTTAGCGCCGAGGCCGCTGGAGTCTGCGCCTCCGAGGTGCTGGATGAACTGCGAACCGCACCGTTCTTAACTGAAAGAAGAGTTGTTGTTGTAAAAGGCGCCGACGATTTCGTCTCTGAAAACCGCCAGTTACTTGAAAAGTATTTCGATAAGCCCTGCCCCACCGGCATACTTGTATTGACCGTAACCAATTGGGACGCCCGGACCAAACTGGCCAAGAAACTGTCCCGGGTCGGCAAACTTATCAGCGTAACACAACCTAAACCCTGGCAACTGCCGGGCCGTCTCATCGAATATGCCCGTGACGCACACGGCAAAAATCTAACCAAAGATGCAGCCGAGCTTCTAATCGAGCTGACTGGCGATACCCTGCCCCGGCTGTACAGTGAAATCGACAAGCTGGCCACATTTGCAGGGACCGAAAAGGTCATACACGTTCGACATATAGAATCACTGATTGGCCATAATCGGATATTTGGCGTTTTTTCGGTGATTGATGATTGTTTAGCGGGCAATGTTGCGCGGGCTGTCGACCGGCTGAGAAATATGTTTGCAGAGGACAGAACAGCAGAGTACAGCGTCGTCGGTGCTTTTGCGTTTCACTTCCGCAGGATGTTCAACGCCAAAGTTTTGCTTGAAAAGGGCGTTCGGCCAGCCGAGATTGCAAACCGGCTGCGAATCTGGGGCAATAAAGACAGCTTTTTTGCACAAGTGCGAAAAATGACTTTGAAACAAATCGGCGAAAATTTACAGCAATTAGCTGCGACCGATTACACGATAAAAACCGGCCGAACAAAAGCCGAAGTGGCGGTAGAGCAATTAGTACTCAAACTCACCGCCGGCTGTGATACCCGCTGAAGCGCTGAGAAACACGTAGCTTTGGCTTAAGCTATTTCGTCGCGATGTAGTAACTGTTAGAACATTTTCAATTGCTCATAATCTCTTTGTCTTTTGCCATTTTTAATTTCTGCGAGCCAGCGTTCGGATTCGCGTTTTTTCCTTCAATCGCCAATGCTACGAATTGTATCCGGCCAAATGATGAGAATTTGATACTACAAACAACCCTGCAAAAGAGATAAAAATCGGAGAGGGCGGGATTCGAACCCGCGGTACCCTTACGGGCACACCGGTTTTCGAAACCGGCTCCTTCAGCCACTCGGACACCTCTCCAACTATTTACTATTGACTATTGACTATTTACTATTGAAAATTAGAAAAGGCATTAAAACTAACTCAATAATAAATAGAAAATAGCAAATAGTCAATGAAGATGTATATCATACCGGCAATCGACCTGCTGAAAGGTAAATGCGTCAGACTTATTCAGGGTGAATATCATCGCCAGATAACCTACGAGAACGACCCCGTCAAGCAGGCCCGGGAATTTAGCCTGGCCGGAGCGGAGTGGCTGCATATTGTTGATTTGGACGGGGCCAGGGTCGGCAGGCCGGTTAATACCGATACAATATCAGCCATAGCAGCTATTGGACAACTCAAAATCGAGATTGGCGGCGGACTGCGCGACGAAGCTGCCATAAAACAACTGCTCGATATTGGCGCCGAAAGGGTGATAATCGGCACGAAAGCCGTGAGCGACTTCGAGTGGTTCAGCCGAATGGCGGAGAAATTCAGCGGTAAAATTGTACTCGGCCTTGATGCCCGAGGCTCAAAGCTCGCTACTCACGGCTGGACAAAAGACCATCCGCAGGATTTGCTGGACTTTGCAGCCGAAGCGGCGAAACTGCCTCTGGCAGCAATAATATATACCGACATCGCCAAAGACGGTATGATGGCAGGGCCAAACCTCGAAAGGACAAAGGCGCTTGTCCAGGCGGTAGAGCTGCCCATCATCGCTTCAGGGGGCGTAAGAGAGATAAGCGATATTAAAAAGCTGGCCGAATTGGGGGTTGAAGCGGTAATAATCGGCAGAAGCTTATACGAAGGCACGCTCAACCTTACCGACGCAATAAACGCAGCAAAACCATAAACGCTCATAACCCTGATTGATTGTCAGACCAGGTAGTATTCTGTAACACGCCTGTTAGAAGCGTGCGTTTCCGCATCTAATTTGATGGGTGGCAGTCGCTGAGCGAACGCAGTCGGATTTGCCCCGTTGTATGTGTGTGGCACGGCCATCTTGGCCGTGTTGTTCACGGGCTTCAAGCCCACGCTATATTAGTTCTTATTCTTTGGTAGGGTGGGGCTTGCCCCACCATTATTTCTCCGATACCAGCGATAGCCACCAACAAAATAGTTCTAAAACATGCCCGAAATTTTCTGTTGAATTAAGACACGCAATCGGTAAAATAGTGTGGTGATACTGTGGCTATGGAAGAACGGAGAAAATCCTATCGGTTCAGTCGTAGACTGAAGATTTCGGTCTGGCTGATTGTCTTTGTCCTTATGCTTGTTCTTTTCAGCGTTCGAGCCTATCAGGACTGGGCCTATATTTGCGAAAACACCGCATCCCGAAAAGGCTATCGTGTGTGGTGGGGGGGATGGGAAAGCGGTCATTGGTATCAGGCATCAGCCTTGGAACTCTTCATGCGTGAGCATTACCCCAATGAACTAACTCACAGATGGACCAGTTACGCAGGCACTGGCAAGAACATCTTCGGCTTCGTCTTATTGCGCAGCCATGGCCGGCCTGGGCCGATTTTGGGGCTGAGGCCTGACACTTTAACTGAGTACTTTAGCATGATTGATAATCCCCAAAAGAAAGCTCTCTACGACCTGTTCGCAAGGGGTGACAAACAGGCCATTGACGCCGAAGTGGAGAAAATTTTTGAACAAGTAATAAGAAGAAACACACCGAGCGGCGGTTGGCGGTGAGGAATTAGGCAGGGGAAATATGGCAGACAGACTTGTTAAAATTGCCACATTTGCAAATGGCGAAGATGCCCACATGGCCAAGATGTTGCTTTCTGAATCTAATATCAAATCTGTCGTTCTTGGTGAGAACCTCTTAATGGTTGTACCAAAAGTCGGTTGTCCAGGAGTTGAACTTCACGTACCGCAAAGCCAAGCCAAAGAGGCGGTGGAAATTTTGGAATCTCAAAGAAACCAAGAGGAGTAATTGTCGAATTATCCACGCAGTATGCAAGACTCTCGAATAATTAAGAAGCACTCGGCTGTGAGGAAATAAGACAGGCAATCGTTAAAATGGTGAGGTGATATTTGCGAAATGCTTCATTCCTCAAAAACCAGTTTTTACCCTTGCGAAACATACGTATTGGTTTTAGAGTGTTGTGTGCAGAGTTCTGAGACCAGTTGACAGTTAACTCAAAGGTATTTAAGAGGTTGGATATCATCATGTGGCTACAAGACCGTGACGAGAGAAAGTTGATAAAAATATTATATCTCAGAGCATATAGCCTGTTACAAAGAGGTAATTCACCTGTCGAACCGATTCAATATACGAACCGAGATTTAGTTGCTGCTTTTAGACCGAAAGCTGCAGTAGAAAATAATTACAAATTTGATTCAAGAGTCGGGAGAGTAGTAAATGAAAAAGAACTCCGATATTTTGCATGTATAAATAAAATCTATGCGCTTATTGTAATGCTTGAAAAGCGAAGTTTACTAAAATTATTAGAGGGTCAAACAACTACAGAGGACGGTACAAAATTTAGACATGGTTCAGCGATAGTGTTCTCTCTCACTCCAATTGGTTACGACTTAGGTGCTAAATACGACAGCCGTTTGAAATGTGTGCATTTATTTTGGTTGGAATATAAAGATAGCTTCCTCTGGCCTATCATAGGATTTCTTTTTGGGAGCATTATGACTTATATATTACTGAAAGTAACATCAAAGCCCTAAAAAAATTCAATAAACCTTACAAGATTTCTCGCTATTTCAATGCTCCCTAACCATCAACGCACCCAAGCCGGAAGATGAACATTGTCTAAATCCAAGCCTTTAAAACCGCTTGAAATTCACTTTTGCAACTATCGCTGTCCTTGGTCGCAATCCGGCCCCAAGCGAAGTTAAGAAAATCATCGGTTAAAAGAACGTAAGAACCATATACAGTAGCAATAACCGTATCGAGTCGGTATTGCGTGGGAGTAGTACGTATGAGCATCTCCATGGCGAGTGCGGAGCCGTGTGTAAAATGGGACCACCAGGCATAAAGTCGTCTTTGATCCTTCCCTCCATATTGTTCCACTAACTTACTGGTGTCACACCACTTTGTCTTTGCCTCCTTACGCCAATCATTTCCGAAGATCCTTTTAAGGTCTGGCTCCAATTTTGCCAGTCCAGAACTATCACCCAACCTTTCAAGAACCTTGGCGTAATATGCCCTCGCTCTGTCTGGGAACTCAAGGTATTCTTTGGCAAGTTTAGAATCTGCCATGATTCCATTAAGGGAGGCGTCATATTCAACACATGACCTTGCGATGATGTAAATGTCTGGAAGATACTGAGGTTCACAAATTTGATGAAATGTACGGATTGATATTATATAGCGACACCAAACGTAAAAGCTTGCCATACGTTGCTCGTCTTTGAGGCATCTATCTTGAATTTTGCCTGTCCAATTGTTGGCAAATGTTTGAAGGCAGGTGAATGTTCTCCTAAACTTAACTGTTAAGTTCTCCACTTCAATATCCTCATGACTTTCTATGTCTGCCATAATTATAAAACACTCAGTCGCTGTAAAACAAGATATTCTAATAATTTATGTGCCGCTACCTTATTCAGGCTGTATTTTTTATTTTTTGGCGATAGTCCATCTACATTGCTGGCTTTCTGGAATTTATTGAAAACTGACATTCATTCAAGCGACAACCTTGAACAGCCTCACCTATGAATGGCTGCCGACAGTACGCAAAAACCTTCGTGTCTTTGTGCCTTCGTGGCAAAAATAAATCTGTGCTCTCTCTGGCCTCTGTGGCTATATTCTTCTGCGTAATCTGCGAAATCTGTGGCAAATAATTTACTTCTGTCTTCTGTCTCCTGTCTTCCGCCCTCTGTGGCTTACCAATTTTCAATCAAATCTGCAGGCCGGAGCGAAGCGGAGGTCCCGAGCAAGGCCGAGGGATCTATAAAAATCAATCAAAAGTGCAGCACCCTAAAAGTAAAAATCGAAAATTCTTAAAAAATTTTTACTCTTTTTCTGATAA
>JAUVYQ010000415.1 GCA_030603035.1 Phycisphaerae bacterium
CCCCCAGTCCCTCCGCGGATTCTCCACGCCGGCACGGTAGTCTTCTGTCCGGCCTGGAGTCACAACCGCCCACTTTCGAGCAATATGCTCAATTGATCTGATAAACGCCATGAGTTTCACCTCCTGACTGAAATTAGGATCACAAAATCCAACACCAAAAAAAACATCACAGAATACGTCTGCTTTTCTAAACTACAATGAGGTAATCTGTTAATCGCAGCATTGACAAGAAACTTCCAAAAAATAGTTCGCTACTTTCTCCCGAACAAAATACCGACTTCAAAGAACTTTCGCAATTCACCGCCTCAAAAACGCCGTCCCTCACTCAACTCTATCGTCGTCAGGACCGCACAACAGAAGATCCCTCATTTCCTCGAGGGAGCTTCGCTTGGGATGATTATACCCCGACTCTTCCTTCTTGTCAACCCTTGCGAACAATTCTATGTTATTCTTTTTGCCAAGTCTTTCGCAGCTGAGCTTGACGTAGCCGTGTTTCATGTAAAAATCCGCAGGGTCCCCGCTTTTCTGATCCATTTTGCTTCGCACTATCTCTGGATTGAGTCTACGGATGAGCTCACCACCGATTCCCCGACCACGGAAGGGAACCGCAACAAGCAAATGTATCAACACATTCCGCGATGTTTTTACGGCCCAACCAACAATTACGCGTTCGCAAATCGCCAACAGAACGTCATATTTCGCTAAGTATGATCGCTGCCTGCCGGCGGGAACAAAAAAATCATGTGTCGCACCAGGGACATTATCTTTAACCCCGCCTCCTGTAAGCCAATAATCTACGAATCGTACGATCTCCTCCAAATCTTCCATCGTCGCTTTCCGATACGTCACTTCCATAGTACACAAGTATAAAACCGCTCGCTAAAACAGCGAGCGGAATCTCCTCCCAGCCTGTTCGAGCGCCTTGGCAGAGCCGGCCTGGTCGGCGGTCTTCAAAAGGGCCTTCGCCTGCTGCTCAAGGTTCGTCTCGTATACCAGCCTGCGCT
>JAUVYQ010000417.1 GCA_030603035.1 Phycisphaerae bacterium
CCCCCAGTCCCTCCGCGGATTCTCCACGCCGGCACGGTAGTCTTCTGTCCGGCCTGGAGTCACAACCGCCCACTTTCGAGCAATATGCTCAATTGATCTGATAAACGCCATGAGTTTCACCTCCTGACTGAAATTAGGATCCTAAAATCCAACACCAAAAAAAACATCACAGAATACGTCTGCTTTTCTAAACTACACTGATGTCACCCGTTAATCGTGACATTGACAATAAACCTCCAAAAAATAGTCCACAACTTTCTTCCGAACAAAATACCGACTTCAAAGAACTTTCGCAATTTACCCCCCCAGCAGCGCTGTCACTCACAGAACTTTGTCGTCGTCAGGGCCACACAACAGAAGGTCCCTCATTTCCTCGAGGGAGCTTCGCTTTTGATGATTATACCCCGTCTGTTCTGTCTTGTCAACCCTTGCGTACAATTCTATGTTATTCTTTTTGCCAAGTCTTTCGCAGCTGAGCTTGACGTATCCGTGTTTCATGTAAAAATCCGCAGGGTCCCCGCTTTTCTGATCCATTTTGCTGCGCACTATCTCTGGATTGAGTCTACGGATGAGCTCACCACCGATTCCCCGACCACGGAAGGGAACCGCAACAAGCAAATGTATCAAAACATTCCGCGATGTTTTTACGGCCCAACCAACAATTACGCGTTCGCAAATCGCCAACAGAACGTCATATTTCGCTAAGTATGATCGCTGCCGCCCCTGGGGAACAAAGAAATCGTGTGTCGCACCAGGGACATTATCCTTTACCCCGCCTCCTGTAAGCCAATAATCTACGAACCGTACGATCTCCTCAAAATCATCCATCGTCGCTTGCCGATACGTCACTTCCATAGTACACCAGTATAAAACCGCTCGCTAAAACAGCGAGCGGAATCTCCTCCCAGCCTGTTCGAGCGCCTTGGCAGAGCCGGCCTGGTCGGCGGTCTTCAAAAGGGCCTTCGCCTGCTGCTCAAGGTTCGTCTCGTATACCAGCCTGCGCT
>JAUVYQ010000282.1 GCA_030603035.1 Phycisphaerae bacterium
GTCGGGCTTCCCCGGTGTCGGCGTCGGCGTCGCTTTTGGTCGTGCTATCGAACCATTTTATGGACACTCAGCTCAAAGCTGCCAGAGCACGATCGGAGCTACCTTGCGGTGGAAAGGCTAGGTCAGGTCCCGTCTCTAACGATCAAGTGTTGGCCTTCTATTATGCCCGGCCCTTGCAGTGAGCATGTCCTCAAACTATGCTGTGCTCACACAGCGTATTCTTTTTAATTTCTAGTTAGTTCGGTTTACACATAAAAAATTGAACCGATTTGTTCAACTTTTTCGGACTTTGTCAAGAGTTGACTTTTTTGGGATGTCAGCCTGGGAGGCTGACGCCCTTGCCAGTAAAGGACTTACGAGTCGAAAAAAAAGTGATCTGCTGTAAGTGTAGAATTTAAATGAGCTTAGGGTTGTAAGGTGTTTGTCCGAGCGCATACGAAAATAATATAAGTGCTACTGGACTTTGGCGCTGGAGCTGTTTCAAAATAGGGGTTTTGCTCATTTTTTCGAGAATGTGTTTGAAAACGTTGCCTGGTGATTTAAATCGATTTAAGGTTGACGAGAGCCACCCCCCACTGGATAATCAATACCGTCAATATTTAAGGTTGAGCTGAAGATGCCGGCAAGTTATTTTATATCGAAGGTGTATAGGCAGCACAAATCAATCGTCATGGTTGTGCCTCAACCGGTGCAAGTTGCCTTGGGATTGAGAGCTGGTGACCATGTCGTGTTGATATGGGACGGTTCAGACGGTTCGTTTGACTTTAAGAAGTTCACAATAGCAGGAGATAGAGATGGCGGAAGTACAGGACTTACTCATCAGCCAGATAGAGGTCGGGCCTCACAGGCAGAGAACGGAGATTGACGATGAGCGGATTCAGGAGCTCGCTGCTAGCATCCGTAGGGTTGGCATTCTTGTGCCCATTCTTGTGGTGCGCAAAGATGGTGCTTTTTTACTTGTGGCCGGACACAGGCGCATTGCTGCGGCTCAGGCTGCGGGTCTTGCGGCGGTACCTGCGATCATCAGAGAAGACAGTGAGGCAGAAGCTGTTGAGGTAAGATTGGCTGAGAATTTTTTCAGACTAGACTTGTCACCAGTAGAGCAGGCTGCGGCGATTCGCGAATGTCTCGACAACGGAATTATGAAAATCGAGGAGCTCGCTAATGTACTACATCGAAGTCAACAATGGATAAAAGCACAGACACGCATTACAAACTGGCCTCCGGAGATCCTCAAGGCGATCCATTTGAGACAGATATCGGTGTCAGCTGCAAGTCACTTAGCAGAGGTAGATGATTCGCAATATCGTGGTTTTCTTTTGTATAATGCCGTCGAAAACGGATCGTCAGCCAAAGCCACGGCCGCATGGGTTAACTCTTGGCGATTATCAAGGCCCCCGGAGGAAGCCATAGCACAGGTGCCTGTGGATGGAGTTGTGCCGGCGGCGATTGTCGTTCCACAGGGTCCGTGCCTGTTTTGCACACACGTGTTTCGTAACGATGCACTGAACTATATGGGGGTATGCGGTAACTGCCTGGCACAATTTCAACAGGCAAGGGAAAAAGTCGATCAACAACCAAATGGAGGCTGAGTTACGAACAGATGGGAGACAATCAAAGAAGCTAGAGATGATCTCAAACTAGCTACGATGCTGGCAAAAAAAGGAGCATACAAAGCGTCAACGGCCAGTATGGGGCATGCTGTGCGGTTATTGATAAAGTATTGTAAATCACAAAGGAGCTCAAAACATGGATTTGAAAGAGGCCATCGCAAAAGTAAAAAACATAGCTGAGAGTGCGAATAGTTCATTTCATGCAGGGCGTCTGGATGATGCAGAAAACTATTTGATGGTAGAGATGCAGACGATAGCAAGGTACTTTGACGCAAAGACGAGGCCGGAGATTGAGATCAAGTCGCCG